>NZ_JBEOPI010000003.1:0-212954 GCF_040309905.1 Shewanella sp. CAL98-MNA-CIBAN-0140 | reverse complement strand
CGGGAGTAGGACTTGAACCTACGACCTTCGGGTTATGAGCCCGACGAGCTACCAACTGCTCCATCCCGCGTCCGATAAATACTGCTTCAATCTGCCATGTTAAACTTGCTAGTTAGCGCGTTTAACTGTCTGCTTCAAAGCGGGGCGAACTATAGCGATCCCCGTTTATATTTGCAAGTAAAATCTAGGGGTAGTCTTTTATTTGCTGGTAAAATAAGCGAGTCACTGCTTTATCGTACGATATTGAGAAATTAACCCTAAAATAAGCGAATTTTGCAGCCCATTTCGATAAGTCATTGGGGTTATGTGTTTGTGCAGGTATAATGTTGCACTGAATTTTGCGTAACCGATGACTGACTAATACATGTTTAATTTTTTTGCTGCAGCCCCAAAGGGGTTCGAATATAGCCTTGCTTCTGAACTTAAAGAGTTTGGCGCAACCGACGTTAAAGAAAGTGTTGCTGGAGTGTATTTTTGTGCTCCACTAGAACTGGCTTATCGAATTACATTATGGACTCGCCTAGCGAGTCGTATCGTATTAGTGATCTATAAAGGAGCTTGTGATTCTGCTGAGCAACTTTATAACGCAGCATACTGCATTGATTGGCCATCGCATTTTTCCCATAAAAAAACCTTCAGTATTGATTTTCATGGCACGGGTGGTTTTATTAATAACACTCAATTTGGTGCGCTGAAAATTAAAGATGCTGTTGTAGATCGCTTTCGCGATGATGGTACAGTGCGTCCGGATGTTGAACGTGTCAATCCAGATTTTAAAATTGATGCTCATTACCGTAATGGTCAACTAACTATTTCAATGAATTTCTCTGGCGCTTCATTACATCAACGCGGATACCGTTCAACAACAGGTGAGGCACCATTAAAAGAAAACCTTGCTGCCAATATGTTGGTACGTAGTGGCTGGCAAGCAAATCCAATTACTGTGCTTGACCCATTTTGTGGTAGCGGTACGATATTGATTGAAGCTGCATTAATGGCTGCAGACATTGCTCCTGGACTTAAACGTGAAAAATTTGGTTTCGAAAATTGGCAGAGCCACAATAAAGCCATGTGGCAGGTTATTTTTGACGAAGCTCAAGCGCGTGCAACCTTGGGTAAAACACGTTGTAAACTCAAATTTTACGGATCAGATATAGCACCGCACTTGATTTCTATTGCTCAACGTAATGCTGAAAATGCTGGCGTAGCTGAATTAATTGAATTTAGTGTTTCAGATGCGCTGGATGTGACGCCTCCCGTAAGTGAAGGCTTTTTAATTTCGAACCCACCCTACGGTGAGCGTTTGGGAAATGTCACTGAACTTTTACAACTCTATTACCAGTTAGGTGATAAGTTTAAGAAAGAGTTTGGTGGCTGGAAAATTGCCATGTTATGTAGCGACATAGAGCTGATTTCATCGCTTAAATTAAAAGCGGATAAGCAAATGAAAATGTTCAACGGTGCATTAGAATGTGCTTTTAACATTTATACCTTACACGCAAACAGTACTCGTCGAGATGTGCCTGTATTGCCAGAAGGTGCTGATATTACTGATATCGCCCCAGCATTTGCTAATCGTATTAAAAAGAATATTAAACAGTTTGAAAAATGGGCTAAAAAAGAGCGCATCGACAGTTACCGTTTATATGATGCAGATTTACCAGAGTATAACGTTGCGATTGATAAGTATGTCGATTATGTGGTTATTCAAGAGTATTCAGCTCCAGCAACCATTCCAGAAGCAGTGACTAAACGTCGTCTTAGTGACGTGCTATTAGCATTGCCAGGCGCATTAGGTATCCATCCCGATCGCATTACCTTAAAAACCCGCGAACGTCAGAAAGGCGCCAATCAGTATCAAAAGATTGACGAGCGTAAATTGGAAGTTATCACTCAAGAATATGGTGCTAAATTCAAGCTTAACTTAACCGGTTATTTAGATACTGGTTTGTTTCTTGATCATCGTGTTACACGCAAATTGGTCGGTGATAAAGCAAAGGGCAAAAATGTCCTTAACTTATTCGCTTATACTGGTTCTGCATCTGTACATGCTGCGATTGGCGGGGCTAAATCGGTCACTACAATCGACATGTCTAATACCTACATCAATTGGGCTAAAGAAAACTTCGCCTTAAATGGATTGTCCGGTAAGCAATATGACTTTATTCAAGCAGACTGCTTACAGTGGATTAAAGACAACAGTCAACAGAAGTTTGACCTTATTTTTATTGATCCTCCTACGTTTTCAAATTCAAAACGCATGGAAGACAGTTGGGATGTACAACGGGATCATGCAGAGATGTTAGGCGGATTAATTAAACTACTGTCTCCAAATGGCGAACTTGTTTTTTCAAATAACAAGCGTAAATTTAAAATGGATATCGAAACGTTGAACCAAGCGGGTATCGACGTGACTAATATCGACCATCTATGTTTACCGCTGGATTATAAACGTAATCCACATATCCATAATGTGTGGCTACTGACTCATGCAAAAAAATAGTGCAGTAGCTTATGTGCTTTATCACACAGAGGGTTGCCATCTGTGTGATATAGCCCAAGCACTGGTTGAGCAAACCGCAATACATTATCAGCACATCGATATTTGTGATAACGCATCACTTACAGAGCGTTATAACATGAGCATTCCTGTATTTGTACAGGGAGAGCGTGAGTTATTCTGGCCTTTCGATGCCGCACAATTACAAAAATTTTTAGGAGTTTAGATTGAGTCTGGTACGGATTAATAATGGCTCGTTAGCCTACGGTTACATTCCTTTGCTGCTAAATGCAGACTTTACCATTGAACCTGGTGAGCGCGTGTGTATCGTCGGTCGTAACGGCGCCGGTAAATCAAGTTTAATGAAAGTGCTATCAGGTGATGTATTACTTGATGATGGTGAGTTTAATATTACAAATGACGTTAATGTTAGTCGTTTACAACAAGACCCACCTAAAGCAGAAACCGGAACGGTTTACGCTTATATCGCGGCGGGTCTTAAAGAAATTGGTGAAGCGTTAGAAAAGTATCATCAATTATCTCATGATGTTGCAGAAGCTAATCCTGAGCAGATGGATCGTATGCTCAATCAAATGCAGCGTCTGCAAGAAGTGTTAGATCACAATGACGGTTGGCAATTAGATTCGCGTATTATTCAAAACTGTCAGTTATTAGGCTTAGATCCCGATCAGCCATTGAATGAGTTGTCTGGCGGTTGGCAGCGTAAAGTGGCATTAGCTCGCGCACTCGTTGTTAACCCTGATTTACTGCTGCTTGACGAACCTACTAACCATTTAGATATCGATACCATTGAGTGGTTAGAGCAATTCTTATTAAGCTTTAAAGGCGCAATCGTGTTTGTAAGCCATGACCGTGGCTTTATTCAACGAATGGCAACACGTATTGTCGATTTAGATCGTGGTGTGGTCATTTCGTTTCCAGGTAACTACCAAGCATATTTAGATGGTAAGCAAGAATGGTTACGGGTAGAAGCCGAGAAAAACGCTCATTTCGATAAAAAACTTGCTGATGAAGAAACCTGGATCCGTCAGGGTGTTAAGGCTCGTCGTACTCGAAATGAAGGTCGTGTTCGAGCGCTAAAAGCATTACGAACTGAACGTAGCGAGCGTTTAAATCGTCTAGGTAACGCCAAAATGGCCGTGTCTGACGCCGATCGTTCTGGAAAGTTAGTCTTTGATATTAAAGATCTTAACTATAATTTACCGGATAAAAATTTAGTTAAAAACTTCAGTACTACGGTAATGCGTGGCGATCGTATAGCATTAATTGGTCCAAACGGTTGTGGTAAATCGACATTAATCAAACTGTTGATTGAAAAGTTACAACCCCAGTCTGGCGAAATTAAAGTCGGCACTAAGTTAGACGTTGCCTATTTTGACCAGTATCGTGAAGCGCTTGATCCTGAGAAAACCGTAGAAGAAAACGTGGGTGAGGGTAAAAGTACCGTCACTATTAATGGCCAAGATCGTCATATTCTGAGTTATCTACAAGATTTCTTGTTTTCACCCATGCGTGCCCGTACGCCGGTCAAAGCACTTTCTGGTGGTGAAAAGAATCGTTTGTTATTGGCGAGATTATTATTACGTCCAGCAAATCTAATTATTCTAGATGAACCAACAAACGATCTTGATATTGAGACCCTAGAGTTGTTAGAGTCACTACTTGCTGATTTTGAAGGCACATTACTCATAGTCAGTCACGATAGAGCATTTATTGACAATACTGTCACCAGTAGCTGGTGGTTTGCAGGTAATGGTCAGTGGGCAGAATATGTTGGTGGTTATCAAGATGCGGTGGCTCAAGGCGCAAAATTTTATTCTGAGGAACCAGTTGCCAGTAATGTTGTCCAACCTGCAGCAGTGGTTGAAACAAAGTCTGTAAACATCCCTGAGAAAACAGCCAAAAAACTGTCTTATAAATTGCAACAAGAATTAGATACGCTTCCGGGCCAAATGGAACAGCTCGAGCAAGAAATTGCGCAAATGCAGTTAGCCGTAGGTGGTGCTGATTTTTATAATCAACCGCAGGATTCGGTTAATAAAGCACTGCAGTTGTTGGCAGAAAAAGAACAAAATTTAGACGTTTGCTTTGAGCGATGGGAAGAGCTTGAGTCACTGAAGTAAAGCATAATAAAACAGGAATAGTTACATGAAGTTAAAGTTTGATAAAGCCTTATCCCTTGTTGCGATAGGTGTATTAAGTGTCATTGGAACAGTTCAAGCTGCGCCAGTATATGAAATTGTTAATATTGAAGATTTCGACCTAAATGGCACCATTGACGGTACACGTAATGGCTATGCCATGGCGGTGAACAGTGAAGATGAAGTTGTCGGTATTTCAAAAGGTAAAAAGAAACTTAGCACCGAAGACATTGAAGGCGGCATCATTGATGTTGAAGATGGTATTTCTGATGCGGAAGAAATTACCTATTCAGTATTAACACCAATAGAGGCAAATAACTTCACCGTCACTACCAGTGCAAATGCCGCTGAAGGCGCTTGGAAACCTTCATTTTATAGCCTAGCTGGTACTACTAATCCTACTGACGAAGACAGTGATGGTGAACTAGTTGTTAATTCAATTGATAGCTTCTTCTATGGCCTTAACAGTAATGGCACCAAAGTAGGTGCTTATACTGGCGTAGAAAAAACCTTAGCTTATGAAGGTACCAGTACCACCCAAGAGCTTTGGTATTATCGTGATTTTGAACTGCGTGCTATCGCAGTGAAAGATGACGTCGAATATTCATTGCTTCCTCCTTACACTACCTATGAACGTCTACAAGACGGTGATACTAGCGCTGCGACCGTTGAGTTAGGCGGTTCATCAGTAGCAGCGGACGTAAACGATAATAACCTTGTTGTCGGTTATGGTAGTACCGCATTAGTGTCATCAAGTGTTGACCGTGTAGATAGCTGTATTGCAAGCGCAGAAGACACCGATGCAGATAATCCTACGCCACTCGCTGTTTGTATTCAAGATTCTCAGTATCCAGACACTAACAGCCGTCGTTACATTCTTTATCAAACACGCGCTTTAGTGTGGGATTTAAACAACCTAGACGATACCGGTGTACCTGAGCGAACTCAATTACCGTTAGGACTGACTCCAGACGATGATTCAACGCTAATTTATACTGCCCAAGCATTAGGTGTTAACGGCAATGATGATTTGGCCGGACGCTCACATGTTTATCGTAATGGCGACACCGATAAATTATATTTTGATGCTGCTTACTGGAAAAAGAATGCCAACGGTGAATATCAATATAATTGGGTAGATATGGATGACGACGTCACTAGCTCTATCGCATATGATATTAACAATGATGGTATGTTAGTGGGCAGTTATCGCAAATATATTGGTGGTTATTTACGTGATAAATTCTTCACGTTAGATACTAATAATCCAGAACAAGGAATTGTTACGCCGAATGACTTCCAAACCACATTGTCGGATTTAAGTAGCAAACCTAAAGATATCAATAATAAAGGCCAAGTTGTCGGTTATATTGAATCAACTTACGACAAAGAAAAGCCTCGTCCAAAAGTGGGGTTCTTATTTGACAATAACACCAGTGAGTTTGTTAATTTAAATGATCGCCTTACCTGCGGTTCTAAAGGCTACGAACAGAATACCGATGGAGAGTGGGCTCGTCATCAAGTGAGTATTCAAGACGGCACCGGTGAAATTTTAAACTACAACACCGACATTCAAGTTGTTGAAGCTAATAATATTAATGAAGACGGCACTATCGTCGGTACGGCGTTTATTCGTAAACCACAATATCAAACAGATGCCATTACTGGTAATGTGCTTGTCGGTGAAAATAACCTACCGTTATTTGAACTAGACGGTAACGGCGACCCAGTGACAGCGTATTTGCCGCGAATGGTGATTTTGAAGCCAACTTCTGGTGAAGCGTGTAACACATCGGATGCCGTTGAAGAAGAGGCTTATGTACGCAAAGGTGCGGCCAGTTTTGCTTGGTTATTCACCTTGCCATTATTATGGTTACGTCGCCGAGTGAAAAAATAGGCTTACGGTAATCACAGTCATTTAGCACCTCAAACATGGGGTAGTCTAGAAACACAGAAAATCGAGGATAAATTCCTCGATTTTTTTTAACTTAATTCTCAATACTTTAATAAAAAAGCATTAAAATGAGGTTATTTTTAATTGATTTTGGTCAAAAAACGTTCTATTCCTATGTTTAAGGCTTCAGCTTCATCATGTCAAACAGAAGCCTGTCACTGAAGAGGACGTATGCATGAAAAGACAGAAAAGAGATCGTTTAGACAGAGCATTTTCAAAAGGATTTCAAGCCGGAGTAGGAGGGCGTTCTAAGGAGGTTTGTCCCCATTCGAATCTGGATTCACGGTCTCAATGGTTAGGCGGATGGCGTGAAGGTATTGATGGCCGTCTTAATGGCCTATTTAATAAGTAACACTTAACTTAACAAGCAACACTTAACAAAATGCCCTCACGACGAATGTCGGAGGGCATTGAATAACGTAAATTAACGCTGTCACCACATAAGCGAGTGTATTTAGAATGTTGATGTGTCGCTGAAAATACCCACTTTCAAATCAGTTGCTGAATATATTTGACGGCCATCGACTTCCATCGTGGCATCTGCAATACCCATCACCAGTTTGCGGTGAATCTTACGTTTAATATTAAGCTTGTAAGTGACTTTCTTTGCATCGGGCAAAACTTGTCCGGTAAATTTCACATCACCGACACCTAATGCACGACCTTTCCCTTCAGCGCCTTCCCAGCCTAGGAAGAAACCGACAAGTTGCCACATCGCATCTAGGCCTAAACAACCAGGCATTACTGGGTCAGTGATAAAGTGACAATCAAAAAACCAAAGATCTGGGGTGATATCGAGTTCGGCAACAATTTCACCTTTACCATATACACCGCCATCTTGATTAATGGTAATGATACGATCAATCATCAACATATTGTCGACAGGTAAACGTGGTCTATTTGGCCCTAAAAGATTGCCATGACCACATGCGACAAGTTGCTCTTTAGTGAAACTATTAGCTTTTTCCATTTAAATCGGTACCACTTAATTGATTGATAATCCCAATAAGATAGCGAACACGTGTAAGCTAAACAACTCCGATCACTAAATAATCCGTAATCGAGCTAACAATTTAGCAAAAAAGTTCAATTCCACGTCGTCATCATCTTGTCCTGCTAATTTATCTAAACGCTGTTGTACTAATCCGTACAGCGTATTTTCAGCAAAGTCGTTCTCTTCATTGGCGACTCCAGCAGGCATTTGCATCAGTAGTTCAACCGCTTGATCCATATGCTCAATAGCATGGATATGAAATAATCCTGTATCAATGGCTTCAATTACAACAGGTTCGAGATTAAGCTGTAATACATTGGCTTTAGGCATAATAACACCTTGTTCTCCTGTTAAGCCCCGACGTTGACATAAATTAAAGAAACCTTCAATTTTTTCATTCACACCACCAATAGCTTGTACATTGCCAAACTGATCTAATGCGCCCGTTACCGCTAAACTTTGGATAATGGGCTGTTCTGCTATGGCAGACATTAAACAGCAATACTCAGCGAGTGAAGCGCTATCACCGTCGATTTCTTGATAAGACTGCTCAAACACAATATTAGCATTGAGATGTAGAGGCGCATCACGGCCAAAAATACGGTACAAGCAAGCCGAGAGGATCATCATGCCTTTTGCATGAATATTGCCACCCAGCTCTGATTTACGTTCAATATCTGCTACTTCACCGTCACCGTAATGAACAGACGAGGTAATTCTTGCTGGTTCACCGTAGGTATAATCGCCTGTATCTATAACAGTCAGGGCATTAATTTGGCCTACCATAGCGCCTTTAGTGGGCAGATTTATAAAATTGTCATCAAAACTTTGAGCCGAATATACTTCAGAGCTATTGTGACGGAACTTTAATTTTTCGAGTGCTTTCGCTATCGCAGAAGCATTTAATACAGATTGACCAGAATAAGCTTTTGCTTGTCCTAATAGCTGCCTAAACTCCAACATACTTAAGCTCAAACGTTGCTGATGTTCAACCAAACGAGAGCTATACCAAAATAACGGTAATAAACTTGATAGCTCTAACTCAACCGATTCAGCATGGGCAAGAACGTTCAGCCACTGCACATATGAAGATTCAGGATGCTGTGTCAAATCGACTTCATTACTCATTTCAGCCAGTAACGGGAAGTGACGATTAAAGTTGCGATCTTCAACACGAAGCTGACTATACGATAACCCAGAGCCCACAAGCACAATTTTACAATTAAGTGGGATCGGGGTTAACTCATTATTGATACGATAAAAACCATCGTGGATAATTTGCATCAACAAATCCCACAAGCTTTCACGCTGCCATAATGACGTTAAGCAAATAAACACAAAATGATTTGTCGCCAATGCACCAGGTTTATACACGCTGGATTTATCCGTTTTAATCATTTTCCCGAGCAGATCTGCCCGGCGAATCGTTCCTTGTAAATAACAACAAAGCGACTCTTGTTTGGCAATAATCCCCACATGTTCAGGGGGGAGTGTTTGCTGCCATTTAAACTGAATATCTCCATCTTCTTGCGACTTTTTAGTGGCAACAAGGTAATGGTTTGAAGGCGTATTCGCTTGGGTAACCAACGCATCGATAAATAGTGGTCTATCGACACCCAAAAAATCAGCAAGAAATAAATGTTGCGAATCAATTTTGCTCATTAGTTTGAAGGTATCAACAACGCGTTCTTGGCCAAGTAATATATGACTTGGGAAAAAAGCTGAAGTCGATGGATCAGGTAAATGATATTGAGGAGCGAGTTTGGCACTAGGCAATAGCGTTGAATTCATATAGTGGTAATTTAGCTGCGACAACGAAAAATAATACAATGATATTAGCATAAAGCGCCGTAAAGCCTTAGCAGATTCCACCCTTAGAGGTCATCTCATGGTTATTGAGGTGATTTCAGCCCACAAAAGCCATCCAACGGACCTCGGCGTTATTAAATAATGCTTCAATGACGACAAAAATATGAACATGCTGATTAAATGCTATGCATTCAGATGTTTTTTTTTAATTTATGGTTTACAACCAAACGCGTTACTTATATTATTCAGCCCGTTCGGAGGGATGGCAGAGTGGTCGAATGCACCGGTCTTGAAAACCGGCAACGGTTTATCCCGTTCTAGGGTTCAAATCCCTATCCCTCCGCCACATTAAATACGAGAAAAGCCGTTGATTATCAACGGCTTTTTTTGTTTTTGGCGTTTGAGGGGCTCTCCATAAGGATTGACTCAGACAATGTATCTTTATCGAGCACCCAACAACGTATACTTCACACGTATCTGTTTAGCCAAATATTTACGCGACAAGGGCTTCCCTTTTGACGTAAAAGTCTCCTTACTGACTCGCGACAGAGCTGAAGCGGTCATCCGTAACATCGATGTTGCCGGAGCACTCAAAAAAATCATCAGGTCTATTGACCATCAAACCCGTATTAATGATTTTATTCGCTACGTTGATGAGGTCATTAACCATCTTAGAGCTCAGTTTGATGCTGATGATTCTGATATTACGTTCAACATCACGCAAAAACCTCATGCTATCCCCATTAGAGACACAAAGTTGTCTCAGCATCGTGAAACCACAGCTGTTGCGCAAGCAAAGCCTGTTATTGGGTTAAACGAAGCATTAAGCGCATTTATTATTTCAAAACAAAAATCAGCCATTCGGCCGCTGTCTATCAAGCAGCTTGAGCAGCGTACTCGGCATTTTATTGATACCGTATCATCAAAATCCATTCTTAAAACCAAGCTTAAAACTGATGATAAATGTGTGCATGACATCACCAGTGCTGATGCGATGACCTATCGAGATGCTTTACTGACTCAAGGCCGAAGCTACAAAAGCAATAAAGAATACCTAGCTGCTGTATTCCAGTTCTTCAAGTGGTGCCAATTAATGAATTACTGCACCAGTAACCCCTTTGAAAGCGTTACTGTCGGACAAAAACCAAAAGCTAAACCGAATCAAGCTAGAGACCGCTGGACGCACATTGAACTTAAACGACTACTTCGCAGCTCATCATTCAAGGCTTCAACAACCGATTTCAAATGGGTCACCCGATTAATGCTTTATGGCGGCTTAAGACCCTCAGAAGCCTGCCAGCTTAAACCTGGAGATATCAAGTTAATTGAGGGCATACACTGCATTAGCGTTGATGATAGTGGCGCTGTACAACGATTAAAAAACCTCAATGCTAAACGTTATGTGCCCATACATCAGCGCTTGCTTGAGCTAGGCTTTATTGCGTTTGCTGAGCAACGAAAAACAACACATACCCAGCTGTTTGATTATAAACCTGTCGGCATCATTGAAGATTGGTCAAAAACCTACTGTAAACAGCTCGCCAAGCTTCAAACCGAGATAGGCATGCAAGCGAATCAGCGTCCAACCGCCTACGGCCTCAGACACACGTTTATCGATGAAATGAAGCAATTAGATATCAGCGAGCATATCGTGGCGCAAATCGTTGGCCACGCTAATCCCAACATCACATATAGCCGTTACGGCAAGGATGTAAACGTTGCAGCATTGCTTAAGGATATTGAGAGAATTGAATATGGTATTTGATGATCGGGTGTGGTTAATAAATAAACTTTAAACCTAAATTAACAATCTGTCTCGATTGGCAGTAACAGTGTCAGTTGAGGCACAAACACTGCCAAAGCTGTAATTATTTCGCTACAGTAGAGAGCGAAAATTAATGGTATTGAAAATGGCTCGCAGTCAGTGAGTGCGAAGCAAAAAGCAGCCCACAATGATGTGGGACCAGTACGTAACCCGGTACGCAACTATCCCACTTTTTGTTCCAAAAAGGTCGGATAGTTGCTCGGGCAAGGGGAACCCCCTTTGAACCCTAAAGGCCTATAATGCGCCTGTTAAAAACAGGAGCATTATGGGCGCAATCTACTGGGTATTTTTTATTGTAAACAATTTAAGGTGTGCCAATTTTGAATTGAGTAGTTCATTATTCTAATTGTCGATCTATTTGGGGTTATCACAAATCCAGCCTGAAATGTTACATGGCTATTGATTTGGCTTCACTAATAACCTTATTCTGTGATTCAGTTGCCTTCTTGATAACCTCCGCATACACACGCTCTTTCTCTGCAGAACTTGCGTTCATAACAAAGGCTGAAAGCTTAGATGTGGTAACTTTATTTTTAGATACATTTGTCGACATAGGTTTCTCACATAAAACAGTCTAAAAAATAGGCTCAGAAGGTAAGTTTAACAGCCTTATTAATTCTGTGCGAGTGTATTCATTCTTAATATGATGCTCTACCGCTGTAATATTGTCATGGTAAATACGAGTGCTACCATCGTTGTTTTTTATAAGTAAATCTATCTTAATCGAAGCACCGTATTGGGTTTTGACTTGCCTAACGACTTTTTGTGAATTTAAGAATTGATCAATAAATATAGAGGGTAAAATACCACGGCCTTCAAGCTTTTCTCTTGCTTGTACAAATTCCCAAGCTAACTCAGGCTCTTGATACACAAAAATAATGAGTATTGCTCGATTTCGCATTAAGGAGCGATCAATATTTTTGCAGGCAACATCAAAGTTTGACAACGTTCCATCTAAAATAAAGCTTTGGTCATTATTGAAAATTCTGTCTAAAGTGCGTTCAACTATAAAGCTGACTGCTAAAGCTGACTGCTTTTTGAAACAAATACGAGTTTTTACCTGTGTATTCTTGGAAGTAAACTCTTAGTTCATCAGGGTCAAGTCTTATAATTCCTGTTTCATCAAACACTTCAATAAACGCTTTTGACGCCTCTGTTTTACCTGCGCCAGGAGAACCACACATAAAGATAGAGACGGGCTGTTGATCTGCGGGATATTTGCCTAAATCGGTCAGTTCACGTGCTATACGAGTTCGATTTGCTTTTGCAAATATAATTGCTTGAGTTTCAATTTCAGTCTCTTGCTCTGTCATAGCCTGTGGTAACGTTTCTAGAATAGAACAGCATGATACCAGTCAATATAAATTGGGTATAAATATATCTGAGTTTTTTATACGCATGGGAATCGACAATGCCACCGCCTATCGTTATTGAGGAGCTGCCTGCAACAATTTGGCCGTATCCAAGCCATGCAGTATCCTAGCGGCGAGCATGTAGCCTATCGTTTTGACGACAATGGTTATTTAATCGAAGACTACCAACGTTTTACTGATGGTTCTGAGCAATCACTGCGCATAATCGATGAGTACAGCGCCTTTGGCAGTATTAATCAACAAACGTTCAGTAACCATTATGTTCAACAGTTTAGCCGTAATTTGGCCGGTTCACCGACGAGTATCTGTACCAGTTCTTCTGGAGGGTGCAGCACTATCGGGGTGCAATACTTAAATTATGATTATGATGGAATGGGTAACTTAGCCTTTCAACACAATGTGATTACCCAGTTCAAAGAAAGCTACAACTATGACGAGCTCATGCGGGTTGATGACTCAACTAAAACGTACAAAGGTATCACCTATGCTGCGGTTAATTATGACTATGACGCCGCAGGTAATATCCTTGTTAAAGGCGATTACGGTAGTCAGTATCTTTACGGTAGTGTAGGCAAAGGTGCTGGCGGTAATGCAGGCCCTAACGCCATTAGGCAGTTTATCCGTGGTGGTACAAAAACGTTCACCTATGACAATAACGGTAACCGGCTCACAGGTGATGGCGTAACGTTAACCTATAACGACCAAAACAAGCCGTTAACGGTAGACCGCAATAATGTAAAAAGTACATTCAGTTACGATGCGAATGGTAACCGCTATAAACAGGTTAAACAGCAAAGTGGTAGTGTGGTATCGACCACGTATTATGTGGGCAGTTTTGAGCGTGAAGTGACCTTAAGCAGTACGGTAGATAAAACCTACATTGGTGACCACACCATTAAGATGAAAGCCCATGTGGGCAGCTTAGGTAATCAATCACCGTTCCAGCATGTACTCCGCGACCATTTAGGCAGTGTCGATACCTTGATGGATGCCAAAACCGGTGCCGTATTACAGCACCGAGGTTATGATGTGTTTGGTCGTCCAAGAGACATAGCATCAGGTAATGCGTTACTATCTGGTACTAATTGGCAAGGTGTCACCAAAGGTTATACAGACCACGAGCATTTGATTGACCAAGAGCTCATTCACATGAACGGGCGGATATACGATTTCAACATCGGCCGTTTTTTAAGTGTTGACCCGTTTTTGCAGTTCCCAGAGAATAGTCAAAGCGCTAACCCGTATTCGTATATTTTGAATAACCCGATGAGTGGGACAGATCCTACGGGGTATAGTGCTGTTCGAAGTGGTAATGCATCTGCTTGGCGTGTCGCCAGTTGTGACAGTAATTATGGTAATAGTTGTGCCAAGACGCCTGTTGATAACATTATGGCACAGTGGGGCTTGAGTAATGGACAAAGCAATGAGTCATTAGCCAAACAATCACGGCAACGTCGCAATCAAAAGAAAGATAAAGCGACAGAAGGTAAAGGGGGGGAAGAGGGATTTAGTGGTACCAGTGGAGATAAAGCTGCTGCGTCAGGTTGTTCGTATGAGGCAGCATCAACATGTTCTAGCGCAGGAAGATATAAGCGGATAAGCAAAGATGTTGGGCTGATGGATGGTTATGACATCAAAGGGTTGAGTGATACGGTATTCGTTAATAATGATACAGGGTTTAAATCAGCACTGTTTGAGGATACTGTTGATGGAGGTTACTTGCTTGGCTATGCAGGAACAGATTCATTAAATGATGTTGATGATATAGTTGGTCACTTCTTTGGGATAGAGACTAGTCAGCACAAAGAAGCTGCAACAGTAGCAATGAGAGTGAGTAAAGCTGTTAATGGAAACCTATCCTTTACTGGGCATTCGTTAGGGGGAGCACTAGCAACAAGGGCCACTGTTGCCACAGGATTAAAGTCGACTATTTTTAACTCTCAAGGTTTTAATTTTGGCTCTATGAGTCAAGCAAAAATTAGTACAGTCAACCGCTTAATAACTTCCTACAAAAGCAGTAGAGATGTATTGAGTTTATTTCAGGATTATACACCATTTACTCATAATGCCGCTGGAAATCAGCGTTCATTAGGAAGTGCTGGTTATCATGGTATCGGTGCTGTTTGTAAATCTTTAGGGACTAGCTGTAGCTATTAGTTTAGGAATGATTATGCGTAAATTAATGTTTTTGATTTTGATTTTGTTAGCGATGGGGTGTAATGATGAGTTGGAGGCAAAGCCGAATTTGCTTAAGAGTTTAGATGAGTTATATGCGAACACATCGATTCGGGGTCTAGCTGAGGCTGCCGGAAATGGAGATGTTAAGCTTATTGAAAAATTGGCTGCCAAGGGTGTTGATGTAAACAGTACAGGTGCAAACGGTATGCCTGTACTATTTTGGCCCCTTAGGGAGCAAAATAAAGAAGGCTTTCAAAAGCTTCTAGAAATGGGGGCTAATCCTGATTTGCAATGGAGTACTGGAAGCTCTATTACGGAATTAGTTGCTGGGATTGAAGATACAGATTATTTAAATATGGTTCTGAAGGCTGGCGGCAACCCAAACTTGATTAACGCTAAATCAAATAAGCCCCCAATTTTTCAGGCAGTTAAATTTGGTTTTTTAGATAATATTAAAATCTTGTTGGATTCAGGTGCGGATATTGATAATGCCACCAACTCTGCTGGTGAAACCCCTATTTTTGATGCGTTAGCATTGGGCGATTATAAGACTGCTTTATTTTTAGCTAAATCAGGTGCTAACTTAAAAGTGACAGATACATGGGGTAACCCTGTAGGGTTTAGCTTGAAAAATAGACTGGACACCCCGGAGATTGGGGATAGTAATTATCAATATTACAGAGAGTTTCTTTCAATTTTAAATGCAGACCCCATAAAGCAGCAGTAAAATAAAGGTTGCTGTGAAGTATCGGTAATAATTAAGACACCCAAGATTATTGGCTAAATATTGAGCGCTCAACTACGCTTTATTTACCCTTTCCAAACGGTAATTAAAGATGGCCAGACCAAGACAAACCCTCGTGAGTTTAGAAGATACGCCTTACTATCACTGCTGTTCGCGTGTGGTGCGTAAGGCATTTTTATGTGGTTTTGATAAATCCACTGGTGAGAACTTTGAGCATCGGCGTGAGTGGGTTGATTCACGCATTCTTGAGTTAGCGACCATCTTTGCTATTGAGATCTGTGCTTATGTCGTGATGAGTAACCATTTGCATGTAGTGTTGAAAGTCGATGCTGACAAAGTAAAACAGTGGTCAGATAAAGACGTGCTAACTCAATGGCACAAAGGCTTTAAGGGCACGTTGCTTACGCACAAATACCTTAAAGAGGAAGACCTTAACCAGTTTGAGCTTCAAACGGTTAATGAATGCATTACCGAATACCGTAAGCGCTTAATTGATATCAGTTGGTTTATGCGTTCACTCAGTGAGCCCATCGCCAGAATGGCCAACAAAGAAGATAAGTGCACAGGCAGATTCTGGGAAGGCAGGTTTAAGTCTCAAGCATTACTTGATGAAGCCGCAGTACTCGCCTGTATGGCTTATGTTGATTTGAATCCAATTCGTGCCAATATGGCAGCAACCCCCGAAACCTCAGATTACACCAGTATCCAACGTCGAATAAATTCAGCAATGAAAGGTGAGCAACCACCAGAGCTATTACCGTTTGTAGGTAATGAGCGACTCAATATGCCTAACGGGCTCATGTTCAGCGTGAAAGACTACATTGTACTGGTTGAAGATACTGGTCGGATTATTCGAGAAGATAAGCGTGGTGCCATTAGCTCAAGCAGTCAGGACATACTGAATAGGCTCAACATCCCCGCAGAGAATTGGCTTAAAATCACCACAGAGTTTGGTGCATTATTTAAAGGTGCTGTCGGTGCCTTACCTGCGTTAACCGAATACTGTGAGCATTTAGATCGAAAACGACGACAAGGCGCTGCAAATTGTCAGCGCTGGCTGTGCGCTTAAGCATTAATTCTTGAAAAACCACCATCTTCCTTCTACTTGATTGATATCAAGGTTTGCTGCTTTGTTGAATTTCTTAGATGACCATAAATCACTAATTTAACGATAATATTTTAGTTATATCGATAGAAATAGGTGAGTTGAGCACGTCTATCGTAACCCTCGCCAAAGCTATGAAAACGAGTTATGTTATTTGTTCAAAAATGGTTGGCATCGTTTTTTTGGTGGCATCGTTTTTTGTTAAAAATGGGTGGCATCGTTTTTTTGCCTATAATGCCGCAGGTTTACCTGTATTAATCCAAGATGTGCTGGGCAGTAAAATTACCGCTCGCTATAATGATTTAGGCCGCAAGGCATGGTTTAACGACCCGAACATGGGGGTCTGGAACTTTACTTATAATCAATATGGCGAACTTGTAACCCAAAAAGATGCGCGCAATATTACAACCACATTTAGCTATGACAAAGCCGGTCGTCAAACGAGTCAAACAGGTCAGCAAACGCGAGCTTGGGTATATGATGCCAATGTGGGTTACGGTAAGTTATACCAGGCTAAAGTCGATGGGCATATTCAAACTCATAGCTATGATACCGCTGGGCGCATTAAGCAAACCGTTACGGCTATTGGTAGCTTAAGCTTTACTGAAAAATATGCCTATGACACTCAATTTGGCCGTATCAAAGCCATGCAGTACCCTAGCGGCGAGCATGTGGCCTATCGTTTTGACGACAATGGTTATTTAATCGAAGACTACCAACGTTTTACTGATGGTTCCGAGCAATCACTGCGCATAATCGATGAGTACAGCGCCTTTGGCAGTATTAATCAACAAACGTTCAGTAACCATTATGTTCAACAGTTTAGCCGTAATTTAGCCGGTTCACCGACGAGTATCTGTACCAGTTCTTCTGGAGGGTGCAGCACTATCGGGGTGCAATACTTAAATTATGATTATGATGGAATGGGTAACTTAGCCTTTCAACACAATGTGATTACCCAGTTCAAAGAAAGCTACAACTATGACGAGCTCATGCGGGTTGATGACTCAACTAAAACGTACAAAGGTATCACCTATGCTGCGGTTAATTACGACTATGATGCCGCAGGTAATATCCTTGTTAAAGGCGATTACGGCAGTCAGTATCTCTACGGTAGTGTAGGCAAAGGTGCTGGCGGTAATGCAGGCCCTAACGCCATTAGGCAGTTTATCCGTGGTGGTACAAAAACCTTCACCTATGACAATAACGGTAACCGGCTCACCGGTGATGGCGTAACGTTAACCTATAACGACCAAAACAAGCCGTTAACGGTTGACCGCAATAATGTAAAAAGTACATTCAGCTACGATGCGAATGGTAACCGCTATAAACAGGTTAAACAGCAAAGCGGTAGTGTGGTATCGACCACGTATTATGTGGGCAGTTTTGAGCGTGAAGTGACCCTAAGCGGTACGGTAGATAAAACCTACATTGGTGACCACACCATTAAGATGAAAGCCCATGTGGGCAGCTTAGGTAATCAATCACCGTTCCAGCATGTTCTGCGCGACCACTTAGGTAGTGTTGATACCTTGATGGATGCCAAAACCGGTGCCGTATTACAACACCGTGGTTATGATGTATTTGGTCGCCCAAGAGACATTGCATCAGGCAATTCGTTATTATCTGGTACTAGCTGGCAAGGTGTCACTAAGGGCTACACAGACCATGAGCATTTGATTGATCAAGAGCTTATTCACATGAACGGGCGGATATACGATTTTAACGTCGGCCGTTTTTTAAGTGTTGACCCGTTTTTGCAGTTCCCAGAGAATAGCCAGAGCGCTAACCCGTATTCGTATATTTTGAATAACCCGATGAGTGGGGTTGACCCAACAGGGTATAGATCTGAAGAATTAGACGAGGTTATATCAGGTAAGGCGTTTGAGAAGCTTGAGAAAGATGAAAGTGGGAATCTCTATGTGACAGCTGATGGGGAAACTTATAAATTAACTTCAGTTTCAAATGGCGAGAAGAACTTTTCTATATCATTTGACGGTAATGGTGGCGGTACCGCGCAAGTTGGTAAGGTGTCTGGGGCAGTTAACCTGCATAAAGGAGATAGTGGTACTAATGTAGATAGTTCAGGGTTAAATGGTACTGAAACAGCCTGCTTCGGTAGTGCTTGCTCTCCTTCTGATTTAGGATTACAAGAGCAAGATTACGACCCATCTATTTGTGATAATGGTAACTATTGCAAAATCGAAAGCGGAAAAACAGAAATTAGATCTCATACACACGAAAGCGAAGAATATGCATATGTTGGTATTCTGACCGATA
Organism: Shewanella sp. CAL98-MNA-CIBAN-0140; assembly: GCF_040309905.1. NCBI lineage: Bacteria > Pseudomonadati > Pseudomonadota > Gammaproteobacteria > Alteromonadales > Shewanellaceae > Shewanella > Shewanella sp. CAL98-MNA-CIBAN-0140. The sequence goes on along the minus strand of NZ_JBEOPI010000003.1, from coordinate 194,029 downwards.
CGAGTTCCGACTCCCCACCAGGATTGCCATGGAACAGCAAAAAACCATGGAGGGACGGGCCTCACGATATGTCTGCTAAGTTTTTGAACAGTAAAATGTTTAATGAATATATAAGAGATAAAATTGTTTCTCAAAAATTTCAGGTTACTGAAAGAGTCTTGATTTTTGCGGATGCAAATGGAAGTGCTGGTCAGCGCATCTTAACTCCGAGGGTTGTGCCGATAGGTAACCGACAAACTCGCTATTCAAATCCAAGACGCACTGGGAAGTTCAAACTGGACAATCAACTCCATAAGGGCGCTGTAGTATGCGCTCATACGATTACAACGTGTTGAGGTTTATATGAAATTTATAGCTATTCTAATTACAATTATGTCTGTTTTTGGGTGTCGCGAGGCTCAGTCCGAGACGATAAAGTCAGCAGCGCTTATGACATTGAATTGTAAAGTTGATTTAGAACGTTTTGCGGCAAAATCTTCTGAGGCAACAACTCTGCCTTTAGCTGTTGACCTTCAGCACTCACCAGAAATAGAAGGTGTCATCATTCTTGAAGGGGAGCCTAAAGCCTACGTAAAGGCACTAAACAAGTTAAATGACGTACTCAATAAATGCGAAGCCAACTCATTCACAAGATTCAAACTTTCAGGGAATGTTAGTCAAGACCTCAGTAGCGAGTTGAGTAAATCCGACGCATTTATCAGAGTTGAGAATGGCTACCTATATCTTTATAGAGTTTTGTGATGAATAAGAAGAATAACATGGCCATATATGGACGCTCCCGGTGAGTCAAGATAATACTCTGCTCACCGAAGGCTTTTGGGCCTTAGTTTTCTGTACAACATTCTCACTCTTATCGTTGCTTTTGATGCGCTAATTTACCGCTAGAAGTGGTTTTACTACCCTGATATTTATAAAGTCGCGGGCTTAACAGTGAAATCTGAACCTAATGAAATCAGTTCATAATTATTGACTTTTTTCAACTTCAGGAATAAAGTCAATCTTAGTTAGCAATTGCAGGGTTTGAAGATATAAAATTCTGCAACCAAATGAATTTAAACGACTATTTTAACTATTTAATTTGAGAGTCTGGGTTCAAATCCCTATCCCTCCGCCACATTCAACAAAAAGGCCTTATCGAAAGATAAGGCCTTTTTGTTTGGGCGAAAGATAGGACTTTGAACCCAAGGGTTCCTCTTTGTTACAAGCAAGCTATCCCTCCCCCAAGATTCAAAACAAAGGCCATCAGAAATGATGAGGCTTTTTGTTTGGGCGACAGATAGGACTTTGAACCCAAGGGTTCCTCTTTGTTACAAGCAAGCTATCCCTCCGCAAGATCCAAGAAAAAGGCCTTATCGAAAGATAAGGCCTTTTTGTTTGGGCGAAAGATAGGACTTTGAACCCAAGGGTTCCTCTTTGTTACAAGCAAGCTATCCCTCCACAAGATTCAGACAAAGGCCATCAGAAATGATAAAGCCTTTTTGTTTGGGCGAAAGATAGGACTTTGAACCCAAGGTTCCTCTTTGTTACAAGCAAGCTATCCCTCCGCAAGATTCAAGACAAAGGCCATCAGAAATGATAAGGCCTTTTTGTTTGGGCGACAGATAGGACTTTGAACCCAAGGGTTCCTCTTTGTTACAAGCAAGCTATCCCTCCGCAAGATTCAAGACAAAGGCCATCAGAAATGATGAGGCTTTTTGTTGGGCGACAGATAGGACTTTGAACCCACGGTTTTCTCTTTATTACAAGTAAGCTATCCCTTCTCAAGATTTATCGAGAAAGGCTCATCAGAAATGATGAGCCTTTTTCCGTTGTAAGGAATTTTTGAGCCCTAGGTTCCTATTTTTAACAACACCCTCCATCCGCCACATTTCTGTTTGGCGAAAGAGCATAGACGTGAATTCGGTCATTTCTTTTTAAAAAGCAAAAACAAGCGCGGTGCGCTCAGTCAACGTAGCCTGAGTAGTATAGACGGCTCAATATTCCCGCAGAAAACGGGCTTAACATAAGCAAAGATTTTGATTACTTTTTTTTACGGTAAGCTAGGGTCATAGCAAGCCCTGAGTCAATATTGTCAACATCAGGGGTGTAAAGGCGGCAAAGCGTTCCGTGTTGGCAAACACAGGCTATATGACTAAGCGTTTAAAGCTTATTCTTTGTGGCATATCTTTATCGATAATATGAAACAGTTTGAAGCCTGTGGGCATATAGTAGCCCAGCCGTCGGCTGTGCCGATCTAGCATTATCTATAGCAATATTATATGGACATAAAAATTATCGTGTTAGCCGATTACTAAGGGGCGTTAGGCTATGATGATTGAGTTTTATTGTGGTAAATCTTTGAGGCAAAGCTAACTCACTTTTACCTCAAAAGACTTATCCAGGTATTAACTGGCATTAGGCAGGATGTTCTTGCTTAGTAATAAGCCTGCACTAGGCCAATAACGCAGGCTTACAAAATGAAGGTGGCGACTTTCTTGCTCAAATCTGTTGCACGGTCTTTGAGCATTTTAGCTTGGTTTAGATGGGTCATAGCCGATGAGGTGATCTGATCGGTGACATCTTTTATCGCGACTGTATTCTTCGTTATTTCGCTCGTCACCTGTGTTTGCTCTTCTGCTGCGATGGCAATTTGTCCCGCCATGTCAGAAATCACATTCACCGCTTGGGTGATCTCTTCGATAGCTTGTGCTGCAGCGTTAACATCATCAACACTGTTACTCGCCAATCCCTTGCTACTATCCATCAAGTTAACTGCTTGTTTCGTGGTATTTTGCAAGGTTTCGATAGTGGTATAAATCTCTGCGGTAGAGTCTTGAGTTCGGTGTGATAACACTCGCACTTCATCTGCAACCACGGCAAAACCTCGACCTTGCTCACCAGCACGTGCAGCTTCAATGGCCGCATTTAATGCCAATAAGTTAGTTTGCTCTGCAATCCCCTGAATCGTAGTTAAAATGCCAGAAATTGCTTGTGCATGAACGCTTAATTCACCCATCACTGTCGTGTTTTCATCAACTTCCAATGCTAATGAATTAATGGTGGTGCGGGTTTTATCGACCAAAGCTTTACCTTGAGTACTGCTTTGGGCTGATTGCTGCGCCGCCGCGGCAGTACTTTCAGCATTAGTAGCAATTTCCTGAGTTGCGCTCGACATTTCGGTAACTGCAGTGGCAACCATTGCCACTTCTTGTTGTTGGCGTTGTAGTTCATCGACACTAGATTGGTTTGTGAGCAGACTCTGCTCTGCATCTAAATTCAGTTCGGTCGCCAGTTGACGAATATGGCTGATCAGTTGATGTTGACTGCTCACAAAGCGGTTAAAGCTGTCTGCTAGCACGCCGACTTCATCTTGACTGTCGACTGTGATGCGTTGGGTTAAATCACCATTGCCGTCAGCGATGCGTGATAAGGCTTGAGACACTCGGCTTAATGGCCCAAGTAACAGGCTTAATAACCATGAAATCGCTAGCACACTGATAATTAATACTAATATAGCCAGCCCTAATTGGGTTAACATTAAACTGGTCAGTGGTGCTTCTAGAGTTAGTTTGTCGAGTACAAAAACGAGTTGCCAATCGGTGTTAGGGATCTCAACACCCCAGAGCAGTTTATCTCGGCCTTCAGAGTCAAAATAAGCTGAAGCAAATTGACCTGACTGGCGGCTCGATTGGATTAATTGACTGTTTAGCTGAGCGTCAATATCGGTAACTTTGCCCATCAATTTACTTGAATCTTTATAGGCAATTACGGTACCGTCTTTATGCATCATGATGGCATAGCCGTTGGCTGGCAGCGACATTTCGTTGACGCTATCCACTAAACTGGCAATCGATAAATCACCACCGACAACGCCATTGCGGGTCGGTTGAGCCATAGTGACGATCGGTACTTTAATGGCCACACCCATGTAAGGCTTGGTCATAATTGGCCCGCCTGCTTGTTGCGTTTGACGGTACCAAGGACGGGATCTAGGATCGTAGCCGGTACGATCAATGCTCGGATCTGCGTCGACCATGACGCCATTGCTGTTACCGAAATAGGCCAGCTGAAAATCGCCGGAGATTTGTGCTTGCTGCAAGGCATTGAGCGCATCACCTTCGACCTTAGTGGCGACAGAAGAGATGACTCGTTGGCGATCAGCCAACCATTCTCCAATTCGCATCGCTTGTTGTTTACCAGATTGGTTTACCTGATCAACACTACTTTGCAGTAACAAGGTTTTTTGGGTGGAATAGCTGTGCCACGATAGCAGTCCAATGACAACCGCAAGGGCGAGGACAACCGATAACAATATCTTTTTCTTTAGTGAATATGACTTCATATTGAGTGCTAATACTGTTGTTGAATTAAATTGAAAAACGGAAATAAATACAGCCATTTGGTAGCTGAATTTAGAATGTGAATGGAGATGGAGAACCATCTGAATCGTGTAATTATTTTCGCATACATAATAAAAAAACGAAATAAAAGTCAATGATTTACAGTGTAACCTTGATCTGTGTAGCGATTAATCAATATGATTGACTAATTAAGAATATTTATTTGTAGTTGAAATATCAGCCAATGTAAAACCCCGCAACTATATAAATCTCACTTGTAATATCCTTGTTTGAAATCGTTACATCTAGTGTGTTGACACTCAACGGGATTAAAACCCAGTCGCCCAATAATTCTGGTCAACATTTAACCATTACTCTTGTCTTTAGTTACCTTTATTGACTTGTAGGTAATGAATGATGGTCTTATATTGTGCCAAGGTGTGGGATACTAGCCAACACCGAGGAAGCCTCGTTGTCTTCGCCTTATTCTCATCGCTCTTATAACAACATTGATAAAAGTATCCATCACCATCCTATAAACTGCAGGTTGATAGTCAGCTATATACGCTCTATAGGTGAGTTATGCTGGCGCCAGCAGTTAACTGATGTGGCGTCACAAGTGAGCATCGTTAGACACAATCTTGCGTTAGAATCTTGCATTAGAATCATGCGTTAGAAGAGCTCATCGAAATGCTCTACGGGTTTGAAATTGCTGTGGGTGATGCTTTGGAACCCATTCAAACGCAAAGAAGGGATGACTCAGACGGGCAAGAGTTTAGTCAATTGGCGTTTTGCTCAAGCGTAAAAATATTTAGCATTAGACAGAGTCCTATCTAATCGGAAAATTCACACTAAATTAGATCCCATACACCCAATAACACATCTTTCAACTAGATCCCTTTGGTGTACTGATTTGATATGGTGGGTTGTACCTGCTCCGTAATCCTCTCAATTGCTGCTTGATCACCTGCAATCAATTTGCGTAATGCCTCGATAAAATCAGCTTTTGACCCATTGATCTGTGTCGACGTTTTAATATCTCGTAAATCCACCAACAGGCTAGTGAACTTGCCGGCCAAGTCAGCGACAATATCCAAATTCAGGAAGTTGTGATTGTTGTATAAACTATTGTGTGAACCCTTTTGTTTATCAATAATAAAAGCATGGTCCTTCAGATTGATGATTGATGCATGCTTAGCGCACTTCGGCAGGCACTGGTTATCTATTTTATCTTTTTTACAACCGGTGACTTGGTGGAAAAAACACTGGCGGCTGGTCATTAATAATGTGGGATGATAAATGCTGTAATGTAGCTCGAAAGCTTCTGGGCATTTAATCGATCTGATTTGCTTTCGTGCGAGTTCGTTCGAGATAAAAGCGCCGCTACAATGAAAAGTCCGTTTTAGCGCTTCAAGACTAAACGAGTTACTCAGGTTGAGTTGGGGGCCTGCTATCCAGTCAATATTGGCTTTAAATGCTTCAAACCCGATACCAGTATTATTAGCCACAATATGTTTAGGCTTGACGGCTTTAAGCAGGGCAACGGCTTGGGAGAAGTCATCGCCAATAAGGATTGATGGAAACCAAGGAGCCAGATTTGGATTGTCGTTAAACAATTTAACCAGCCGATTGAAGTGCTTACCAATCTTTTCAGGTATTAGGTAATAGCAAATGTCAGCGATTTCACCCAGTTCAATGTCTTTGTCACTTGCAATCAATACTACCAGCTTTGCAGCGCGGACTTCCTTTGAGCTGGCGTTAGATTCTAAAACAATACTGGGTACTTGAACGTCTTCAATGAGTGTTTTACCACCATTTAATTTGTGTTTAATTTGGCGTTTAAGTTCAGTTATCAACTTATACGACAGGTAGGTGCCATCAGTTAAACGTTCAAAATCAAGTTGTTCAATCCGGTACTTATCATTATTGAAACTGCTGAAGCGTTTGGTTAATGTTGCTTGGTCAATCGAATGGGATGCCGGTTGTTTATGGGTGTCAACGCGAATGGAAAAGCCTTTGTCATCTGCAGTAACATCGACGTCAAGCTGACCATTTTCTTGGGTGATAAACGTAAACTCCAGCGGGATTTTATCTATGACCATGCTGCTCGTTAGTTTATCTAGCGTCTGGATAATATCTGTTTTATCGTCGTAAATTTTCTGCTTCACCGCATCGATTTCGACTGTGCTTTTTGCATTGGTAAGTTGGATAAAATAATCGTTACTATTGTCACGCGGGTTATCAATAAACATATCTTTATTGATATTGTTATTGAGATAACCATCGGTAAAATCACGATTGAAAACTTGATATAAATTAATTTTTTCATCGACAAGTGGTTGGTTTTGCTCGTATCGCTGTAATTGCTTACGCCAAGTATTCACCACAGTGTACACATAATGAGGCTTCTTGATCCGACCTTCAATTTTGAGTGAATCTACTCCAGCCTCAACAAGCTCAGTGAGTTGGTAATAAGCAGAGTTATCTTTCATGTTGAGTGGGAATTCTTTAGCCGCTTTTGCAGCTTGATAGGCGTCGCGGCAGGGTTGGCTACAACGTCCTCGGTTGCCTGAATTACCGCCATGAACGGAGCTGATATAGCAAAGCCCTGAGAAACTGATGCAGTTTGAACCGTGTACAAAAACCTCCGTCGCCATATTCAAGGCGTGCGCCACTTGAGTTAGGTCGCGGATCTCTTCAAGGGTTAACTCGCGTGAAAGATTGGTTCTGCTCGAGCCTAATTGATGTAAAAACTCGATTTGGCCACTATTGTGAGTAGTGACCTGAGTCGAAGCATGAATGTCTAAGCTCGGAAAGTAATGACCAAGAATGTAGAACAACCCCAAATCTTGAACGATAACGCCGTCTATATCAGTATTCACGAGGCGGTTTAACAGCCTAAATAACGCCGGAATTTCCGTTTCAATAATGATGATATTCAGGGTGAGAAACATCTGACAATCGTGCTTGTGTGCTAATGCAAGTAGAGGGTTGAGCTCATCAAAGCTGACATTTATCGCTCGGTTTCTTGCATTGAAGTTATCCAAGCCAAAATAAACCGCATTTGCGCCAGCAACAATGGCTGCTTTAATGGCTTCAATATCGCCGCCAGGGGCAAGTAGTTCGATTTTTTTATTCACTGAAATAACTCGGGTTAACGAAAGGGGACTGCTTTTACAAGAGCGGCGTATTTTACGGGGTGAGAAGCCGCATGTCTATGCGACCACACAGATGGTGACCGCGATGGGTCAATCAAGTTGACATTATATTGCCAATCACAATCATTGGTGAATTTTTAATCACTGTTTTGGTTTTTTGTTACCTTTATTAACTTGCAGGCAATGAATGATGGCCAGACCAAGACAAACAGTCGTCAGTTTAGATGACTCGTCTTATGATCACCTTTGTTCACATGTTATCCATAAACCGAGTGACCAGCCTTAGCGAAACCGCCAGCGTTAACAACTTCGGTGAAATAGTGCAGTGCTTTAAGAACTCAGTACATAACCAAAAGGAATGACATTAATCATTAATATTCATTTTTTTTATCATTTGAGCAAGCGTAAACTCTCAATATCAACTAAAAAATCGATATGTGAAACGAAATGTTATCTCCATTAAATACCCATAGCGCCTTTTTGAAGGGTAAAACAACCTTAATCGTCCAAGTGAGTGGTCTATGTTTATTTGCTTGGCTATGTCAGTGGGCGGCTCACTCGGTTCATTCTGTTATTCCAGGAAGCGTTATTGGCTTAGGCGTATTATTGATATTACTATCTTGCCAATGGCTACCCGAAAAAGTCGTCAACCAAGGCTCAGCATGGTTAATTGGCGACTTACTTTTATTTTTCATTCCCCCCGTTGTCGCGGTTACCAAATATAAATCAATACTAGAAAACTATGGTGCAGAGTTGATTATGTGCATGTTACTGGCCAGTACCAGTGTGCTATTAGGTACGGCCGTTATCGTTGACAAGTTATTTAAGTTTGAACGTAAACAACGTCTAAACAACATTTCCTCACAGCGCTCACACCTTAAGTAACCGCTCTTTCAAATTGAATTTAATGGGTAGCAACAATGAACGATTCATTATTAGGCGCTTTATGTTTATTACTCACATTGGCAGGATATTACCTCAGTAAGCGGCTTTATTTACGCCAACAACGGGTTTGGTTTGCCCCCATAATCATGGCCCCGACGATTATTTTGTTGACCGTGGTTATATTTCAAATTCCACTGGTTGATTATTTTCAATTTACCCATTGGCTGCCCGCTTTGCTGGCACCTGCCACGATTGCATTTGCGGTGCCCATTTATCGTGAACGGCTACTAATCAAACGTTATCCGTTAACGATAAGCCTTGGGGTAATGGCTGGTTTATGTTTAGGCGTTGGATCCTCATGGTTGATTATCCATTTCACCAATATGCCGTCAGCGCTTTCTCGTAGTTTAATCGTAAGATCGGTATCAACCCCGTTTGCTATTGAAGCGACAAGTGCATTTGGTGGCATACCGGAATTAACCGCAATGTTAGTGTTAGTCACAGGTATTATGGGAATGCTGATTTGTGAGCCCCTTTTTAAAGCGGCTAAGATACAAAGCAGCTTAGCGAGGGGGATTTCTTTAGGGGCATCTGCACATGGTGCTGGAGCGGCTAAAGCGAATCAAATTGGTCGGGAAGAAGGGGTTATCGCCAGCTTAACCATGATTTTTACCGGTATTGCCATGGTTATCACCGCGCCCTTATTTGCGTTACTGTTTTAGCTCACCTCAGAGCGGTTTAAGCCATTGCTGTGAGTGGCGCTGTCTAAAAATTTATATATTAAAACAAGAGTGGGGAATTGATTGGTCCATTCGTCGCTATTAGGTCCCATTACACATTGATTGTGGATTCTATTGCTAAACAGGCCATACAACGCGAACAGCTATAACAGAAAAAAGTTGATGGGTTCGCTTGTCCTGATTTAACAATGGATCACCCATTGTTGAGCTTTCTTCTCGCTTGGCAAAACACCTTGTGTCTGCTGGGGGTAAACTGCGAAATAAACCTTCGCGTCTTCAAATCAGTAAAGTCATTACCATTGTGTTATTTTATCGCTCCGCTAAGCACTATTACGGCTAATTTTTGCCGTTACTCCACCAAAGAATGTCCTGAATTCTTCTATACCGTCAGATATTGCTTACCCGCTGCTGAATCGGCTTTAATCTGCCATGATACGTTGATTAAAATCAAACGTTCTATGCTATGTATGTCTGCATTTTTCATCAATACCCATGCTTAGTCGACAGTAAAAGTTATTAACACATGAAGACGCCTTGTGAGCAAAAGAATGGCAAGTTTGATATGGAACTGGTGAAATATTCTGATTTTGCTTATTTACCTCATCTTTTAACTCGATGAGAGGTTAAGTAAATTATCTGACAATGAGCCCAAATCGTTTCAGACTTAATACTACTCTGATGTATGCTTCGCACTTCGCTTGACAATACGTTGTGCGTTAAAATCAAAAAAGGATCCATTTGATGTGGTTACAACGAGAATTGACTCTTAAGACACAGCGGCGAGGATTTCATTTAATTACCGACGAAGTGATCACAAAGCTGCCCGAGCTGAGATCCATAAATGTTGGATTATTACATGTGTTTATTCAGCATACCTCTGCATCACTAGCGATTAACGAAAATGCAGATCCCACTGTTCGTGGCGATATGGAGCGGTATTTTAATGTACTCGCACCAGAAGGTGCGGCATACTTCCAGCATACAGATGAAGGTGCTGATGATATGCCTGCTCATATTAAGTCGACGTTGATAGGTGTTAGTCAGACTATCCCTATTACTAACGGGCACCTGAATCTTGGCCTTTGGCAAGGTTTATATTTATGCGAGCATCGCGATCATGCTTGTTCGCGCACCATTATTGTCACGTTGCAAGGTGAATGATTTAAAAGATAAAATGGCAATGTTAAGGAAACTGTGCTGGATATTTGATATACATATTTCACGTTCAACCATGACTTTACTTGTGTCTGTAAATGTAAAGATGTTAAATTTAGGCATCAAAGGTAGATGGGTAAAATATGTAATTTTACCCGCGCAGTTTTAGCATAATATTTTGGCATATTATTTTGCCTATAAATGTTTTATACATAAAAAATGGCCCTAAAATCCAAAAATAAATTACGCATAATAATAGGTGGGTTAACGTGATATCTGTATATTTGGTTGACGACCATGAACTCGTTAGAACGGGGATCCGTCGTATTTTGGAAGATGAGCGTGGTATTAAAGTCATCGGTGAAGCACCTGATGGAGAAACCGCGGTACAGTGGTCGCGACAGAACGAAGCAGATGTCATTTTAATGGACATGAATATGCCCGGTATGGGGGGATTAGAAGCTACTCGTAAAATTTTGCGCTACCAGCCCGATGCAAAAATTATTGTATTAACTGTACAAACAGAAGATCCATTTCCGACAAAAGTGATGCAGGCGGGTGCCTCTGGGTATTTAACCAAAGGGTCTACTTCACCTGAAGTATTACGCGCTATTACTCAAGTAGCTCGAGGTCAACGTTACTTGTCGTCAGAAATCGCCCAGCAAATGGCTCTCAGTCAATTTAACCACTCTGATGAGAACCCATTTAGCAGTTTATCTGAACGTGAGTTGCAAATCATGATGATGATAACCAATGGCGAGAAAGTTAATGATATTTCTGAAAAATTAAATTTAAGCCCGAAAACCGTCAACAGCTATCGTTATCGGTTATTTGCTAAGCTTGGGATCGGCGGAGATGTTGAGTTGACCCGTTTAGCTATCCGTTACAAAATGCTCGATACAGGTTCATTTTAGTCGGGAATACGTTATTCCTCGCAACGCATTAAGTAGCTTTAATCATGTCTAGTGGTTTTAACGCCAAATCCTTTTTAAAAAATGTTACTTCAGCGCCTGGGGTTTATCGTATGTACGATAAGCGCCAACAGGTTATTTATGTTGGTAAGGCCAAAGATCTTAAAAAACGTCTTAGCTCCTATTTTCGAGTCAATATACCCAACATTAAAACCCAAGCATTGGTATCGCATATCGATCATATTGATGTGACCGTTACCCATAGCGAAACCGATGCGTTATTGCTTGAAAACGATTATATCAAACAGTACATGCCCAAATACAACGTACTGCTTCGTGATGATAAATCGTACCCGTATATTTTGTTAAGTGGCCATAAACATCCTCGATTGGCATATCACCGTGGTCCCAAACGTGAAAAAGGTCATTACTTTGGCCCTTACCCTAATGGTGGTGCAGTGCGCGAGAGTTTGCATTTAATGCAAAAATTGTTTCCTATCCGCCAATGCGATGATTTGTACTACAAATCGCGATCTCGCCCTTGTTTACAGTATCAATTAGATCGTTGTAGTGCGCCTTGTGTCGGAATTGTCAGTGATGAGGAATACAGTGAGCAGGTTAAATTAGCCAGTCTATTTTTACGCGGTAAAGACAAGCAAGTGATATCGCAATTGGTGGCAAAAATGGAAATTGCTGCCATTGATATGGAATACGAACGCGCGGCACAATATCGCGACCAAATCACCGCTTTAAGGCGGGTTGCAGAGCAGCAGGAAGTGTCGAATCAGAAAGGGGATATGGATGTCATTGGCGTCGACTATGCCTCTGGTATTGCCTGTTTTCACCTATTGTTTATCCGCGACGGCAAAATCTTTGGCAGTCGCAGTTATTATCCTTCTGTACCTGCAGAAACTGCAATCGAAGAGGTGTTGTCGTCATTTTTAGGCCAGTTTTATCTCAATGCCGATATCCAGCGTACCATTCCCAAAGAAGTCATCCTCAGTCATCACTTTGACGGCATAAAAGAGTTGCAAGCCTCTATTGAACAAGCACTAGATAAAAAGTTTGAATTAAAAACGCAAGTGCGTGGTGATAGGGCCAATTTTTTACGCTTAGCCATGACTAATGCCAGTAATGCTGTTGCCACTAGATTGTCCCATAAAAATACCGTTGAACAACGGTTCCTATTACTTGAAGAAGCACTTGAGCTTAATGAGCCTATTAAGCGGATGGAGTGTTTTGATATCAGCCACACTATGGGCGAAAGTACGGTGGCCTCGTGTGTGGTGTTTAATCGAGAAGGGCCGCATAAAGCCGATTATCGCCGTTATAATATTACCGGAATTACCGGTGGCGATGATTATGCTGCTATGGAGCAAGCGATAAGCCGTCGATTCGATAAAATTAATAACAATGGCAAAGTACCTGACTTGGTCTTTATCGATGGTGGCATCGGCCAATTAAGAGTAGCGCAAACTATTGTTGATGAGAAGTGTGTCAATATTGATCATCCGCCATTACTCATTTGTGTGACCAAAGGTGAAGGGCGCAAAGCTGGACTCGAAACCTTTACCGTTGGTGGCAGTGAACAAACCTTTGAACTCCCGAGTGATTCGCCTGCATTTCATTTAATGTTACACATCCGTGATGAGTCACATCGATTTGCGATTGCCGGACATCGTAATAAACGCCAGAAAACACGTAACACCTCTACATTAGAATCTATCGCCGGAGTGGGTCCTAAGAGGCGTAAAGCCTTGTTGCAACATTTGGGGGGAATACAAGAAGTCAAAGGCGCTAGCGTGACTGAATTGACAAAAGTACCCGGAATTAGCTTAGAAATGGCACAAACAATCCATGATACATTGCGAGGGGGCTAAATTTAAGGCAAAATTGGCGCTGCTTCTGACAATTTGGTCTTTTTATGCCGTTTAATTTACCTATTGCACTGACATTATTTCGTATTGCTTTGTTGCCCGTTTTCATCGCCGTTTTCTATTTACCTTACTCATGGGCACCATTTGTTTCAGCATTTATTTTTTGGTTGGCTGCATTGACCGATTGGTTAGACGGTTATGCCGCTCGTAAACTAGGTCAGCTAACCCGATTTGGCGCTTTTTTAGATCCTGTTGCCGATAAAGTCATGGTGTCGACGGCATTAGTGTTGTTGGTTCAGCAAAATGATAATATGTATTTAACCTTAGCTGCATTGTTTATGATTGGCCGAGAGATTGTGATTTCTGCATTACGTGAATGGATGGCCGAAATTGGCAAACGTGGTGTGGTAGCCGTTTCTTGGATTGGTAAATATAAAACCGCCGCGCAAATGGCCGCTATTACTGGATTAATTTGGAAACCGACGCCTTTGCTAACCGATGTTGCCTTTGGGTTGTTTTATATTGCGGCCGCACTGACGTTCTGGTCGATGATAAGTTATATTTCAGCAGCTTGGAATGATTTAACTGCTGAATAGCGTAATAATACTTCAATAAGATTATTTAGTGCGCAAACAGTCATAATTGCGTAAATCAACAATTGACACTCGAGGTTAATTCGGTAAAATGCCTCCCCGTAGACAAGTGACTAGTCAACAGCAAGCCTTAAGGTAAGATGTTAACTAACACGATTTATGCGACATTAGCTCAGTTGGTAGAGCGATACCTTGCCAAGGTATAGGTCATCGGTTCGAACCCGATATGTCGCTCCAATTTCTTATCTTATCCGATGGATTAGATTTTGGTTTAAGTATGGCGCGATGGCAGAATGGCTATGCTACGGATTGCAAATCCGTCTATCTCGGTTCGACTCCGGGTCGCGCCTCCACAACATTGCGTTTAATGGTTGCTTTTAGTAACGGTTAAAACAACACTTTGCCCGAGTGGTGGAATCGGTAGACACAAGGGATTTAAAATCCCTCGCTGAATAAGCGTGCCGGTTCAAGTCCGGCCTCGGGTACCATCCTTTACATACGTTAAGTATGGTGTAAAAAAGCCTCAACATTAGTTGGGGCTTTTTTACGTCTGCAATTTGATTGTGAATGATAACAAACGTTAACTACGGTGAGATCGATAAAAGCGAACGACGAACCTAGAGACTAGGAAGGACTTCGTCCTGCTAGTCCGCTACGCGGCTATAAGAGAGGATAATTCGAAAAGTAGTAGGTTCTTTGGCTTCACCCTTAGCAGAGTGAGACTTCTGTTTGATATGGTCACAGAATGCTAGTCTGACGTCCTGTCAGGCTCACGCATTCTTTTATAAAGAGTCTTCAAAGCCCTCATGTTCAGAGTTGAATTTGTCCATTTTCAATTAGGTAGGCAAAACTCATTTATGTCGGATAGACGACACTTGTTACCAAGTGCCGCCCTCCTAAGAACCCAGTGTGCAACTTTCACTGCACTAGGCTCAAGCCTCCACAAAGGTATCGTTTGATACCCAGCAACTTATAAAGCAGTGAGAGCAGGTTCATTCCAAGAGTTACGAGCTTGCCTTTTCGATTTTCTCCTAGCCAAATATTCTTGGTATTGAGGATCGAATGGTATAGCCGCATTTCGGATTTTCACGTGTCTCTCAATGGGCACTTTGGCTATTTGGAATAGATTGAATTGGCAATCCATATCCTTGACCTTCTGCCAACCGTGAAATTACCATTGGCCTTTTCGGTTGATGAAGTATTTAAGGGCTACCCAAGTCTTAGACTTTGTTGGATGACGCCTTACTGCCCAGTGCCATAACGTATAGAATAGTTTGTGCCCAACATACCCGAATACTTGTTTAGCAACGCAATGTCGATAATAGTTCGCCCAACCCCTTAGTTTTGGATTTATCAGTTTGATAAGATCGTTAACAGGGATGGTTGCGTGCTTTTTGATGAGTTCGCGCAGGTTACTCAAGAACAGCAAGGTATTGGACTTGCTCGGTTTAATGAGCAATTTTCCTTTGTACTTCCTATGATTGAACCCTAAGAAGTCAAAACCATTGTTGATGTGGGTAATGTGCGTTTTCTCTTCGGAGAGTGTTAAGCCTCTTTCCGCTAAGAAATCAGCGATCAACGGTTTGATATCGTTCTCGAGCACTTCCTTTGAAGCGCAGGTGACAACGAAATCGTCGCGTATCCAATAAAGTTGGCTCTAGCACCCTTGTTGAGTGCTGTAGACTTTATGCGCTGTTCGAGTCCAGCAAGAGTCATTAGCATCAAGGTTGGGGATATAGCCCCTCCTTGTGGTGTGCCCTCATCAGTACGATAAAACAGCCCTTTATCCATAAAACCAGACTTTAACCATTGTTCCAACATACGTTTATCTATGGCGATGTTATCAACAAGCCATTGATGCCCGATTTTGTCGAAGCAGGATTTGATATCTCCCTCAAGAACCCATTGCGCTGATCTCTTTAGAGCCAAGCATTTGAAGCACTGATCGACTGCGTCGGCAGTGCTACGATTTGGTCAAGAGCAAAACATGGCCATCCATGATTGTTGGCGAATATTTAAGCATTGGTCTAGTCTTTAGTTATCTTTATTTACTTGCAGGTAATAAATGATGGCTAGACCAAGACAAACGATAGTCAGTTTAGATGACACGCCATCTCCCTGTATATGGAAAGTTGCCACTGCTGCTCGCGTGTAGTTCGTAAAGCATTTTTATGCGGTATTGATAACACCACGGGTGAAAACTTCGAGCATCGACGAGAGTGGGGTGATTCACGCATTCTTGAGCTTGCCACCATTTTTGCCATTGATATCTGTGCCTATGCACTCTTGATAATGAACAGGGAGTAATCATTTGCATGTAGTGATTAAAGTCGATGCCGATAAAGCCAAAAACTGGTCAGATAAAGAAGTGTTAGTTCAATGGCATAAAGGCTTTAAGGGCACATTGTTAACTCAAAAGTTTGTTAAGGATGAAGACCTAAACGAATTTGAACTTAAAACAGTGAATGACTGCATCACCCAATACCGTCAACGCTTAATCGACATAAGTTGGTTTATGCGCTCACTCAGTGAACCGATTGCCAGAATGGCTAATAAAGAAGATAAATGTACTGGCAGGTTCTATTCGCCGCCATCCATGGCGCTCACCCTTCGGGCCTGCTAAAGCTGTTCAAATTGATTGCCGATGACTTTGTGGGAGGGAGGTTTTAAATCCCAAGCTTTATTAGATGAAGCTGCAGTATTAGCTTGCATGGCCTATGTTGATTACTCTTTATTGAATAGAAAGTCCTATCCGCGCCCAAATGGCCGTAACACCTGAAACCTCAGATTACACTAGCATTCAACGTCGAATAAACTCAGCGATAAAAGGTGAACAACCAAGCGAATTACTGCCGTTTGTGGGTAATGAGCATCAAGAAATGCCTAACGGCCTGATGTTCAGTGTAAAAGACTATATTGTACTGGTGGAAGATACAGGACGAATTATTCGAGAGGATAAACGTGGTGCAATTAGTGCCAGTAGCCAACATATTCTTAATAGACTCAACATTCCTGCCGAGAATTGGCTTAAAATCACCACTGAATTTGGTCATTTATTCAAAGGTGCGGTCGGTGCGTTACCTGCATTAACCGAATACTGTGAACATTTAGAGCGAAAACGACGACAAGGTGCATCAAACTGCCAGCGTTGGCTCTGCGCTTAACCGTTAATTTATAAAATCCGCTACTTCATTTCTACTTGATTGATATCACTTTTTTCTGTTGTGTTGGATTTATCATATTGACCGAGTCTAAACATTGCGAGCGTATTTTTTTGATAACATCTATCGTCTTCCCAATTAGCTCCTATTTTTTCAAAGTGTCGACTGTCTCCCAAAAATTAATTCCCTCCAAATATAATATAAGCACATGTTTTAAAGTAGGTTATATTTAGGGTTTCCATATGTACATAATTCTATGGTCAGTGATACCGTTCATTTTAGTCGCCTTGCTAGTGATGTCCTTGGTATTGAGCCGCAGGAATATTCGACACCTTCAAATTGAGCTAACAGAAACCTCCGATAAACTTGATATCCATCAACAGCAAATTATTCTGCTAGAAAACGAAAAAATTAAAGCTTCAAGTACTATCCAAATGAACATAGATCATCGTAGTCAATTACTGGTCGGTCTCAATATTTTATTTGAAGAGGTCAGCGATCTGGAAATTCTATTCTCTGAGCAGATGTCTACCGTCAATAACGCCTTAAGCCGCGTCAGCCAGGACAGCCTAGTTTCCCAACATTCTGGAGAGCAGGCATTAGAAAGCGTTGAGCTCGGCCATGAAGGGCTTCCCAAGCTAAATAAGGTTTTGTCTGAGTTCTCGCAGATGGATAAATCATTACAGGAATTACGCCGACTTATTCAGAATGTGTCTTCGCATTCGGACTCAATAGACCGAATTGCGGCAGAATCACGGATCCTATCTATAAACGCATCGATAGAGGCTGCTCGTGCCGGTACTCAAGGCCGAGGTTTTGCTGTTGTTGCAGGTTCAGTAACTGACCTTGCTGAAAAGTCTGCCAGCAGCGCTGGCCAGATTAATAGCATAAGTCAGGAGGGTGAGACTTTACTTAAGCAGTTACTTACGGACTCAACTGACGTCATCAAGCAAACAGAAGGCCTGTTAGGCAGTTTCGGCTCGGTATATGCGCAGATAGAAAAGAGTATGGGTATTTTGGTCAAGGCAAACAAAAGCCTGCAAAACGGTTTTATAGATTTTCAGTCTACCTATGAGGGAATGGACACTTCTTCTAAGACGGCTTTTGAAAGTCTTCTAAATGAACTATCAGCCTTTGTTGCACAGTGTAATGGTACTGAATTAGTTGATCTTACTGTTGCACAGACCAGAGCAGGTCTTGATAGTTATGACTTTAGAATTGATGTACGACGCCCTGATGAATATAACGATAATCTGGGCCACATTGCTGGTACCATAAATATTAATATCCAGGCAGACGATTTCGAGAAGAAACTGGAGCAGCTAGACAATAGTAAGAATTACCTTTGGATCTGTCGTTCTGGCGGTCGGAGTAAACGAGCCGCTGTTCTGGCATTGCGAAAAGGGTTTACAGGGCAATGTCATAATATGCTTGGTGGTATGCTTGCGTGGAATGAAGCTTCTTACCCAACAGACACTAGATCTAGTGTTTCTGGGCAATGAAAGGGAACAACATTACGTTAACGTCATCCATACCATCGATAGAAATGTATGGTCTGCCTCGTTTTTGTAAATGAAATTGTTGATATTAAATGGAGCAACGAAATTTAGTCACTTAATTAGAGGTAGACCACTCCCGTTTTCCTAATATTTCCGATCTTACCCACAATTGCCTTAATGCTAACCGTAGGATTTAGAGCGTTAGTTCTAACGCGTTTATGTCGGATAGGCGGCACCTGTTACCAAGTGCCGCCCTCCTAAGAACCGTACGTGCAACTTTCACTGCATACGGCTCAAGCCTCCACTAAGGCGTGTTCTGTTACCCAGCACCCTACATCGCAGCCAAGACAGGTTCGAACCATGAGTTTCTACCTTCCTTTGCCCGCTTACGCGTACCTAAGTAAGCTGCATATTCGGGGTCGTAAGGTGTCGCTGCACTCCTGATTTTCACATGTCTTTGTATTACCGTTTGAGCTATTTGGACAAGGTTAAACCGACAATCCATGTTCGCTATTTTCTGCCAACCATGAAATTGCCACTGTCCCTTACCATCCAAATAATATTTACGCCTCACCCAGTCTTTACTTTTAGACGGATGACGCCTCACTGCCCAACGCCATAACAACCAGAAAAGTTGATGGCCTACATAACCGAAAACTTGCTTAGCAACACAATGGCGATAATAGTTCGCCCATCCCCTCAGTTTCGGATTCAGTATTTTGATTAAATCGTTAACAGGTATTGTGGGATGTTTTCTGATGAATTCTCGCAGATTGCTCAAAAATGACAGGACGTTGCTCTTGCTCGGTTTAATGAGCAGTTTGCCGTTATACTTTCTGATATTGAAACCCAGAAAGTCGAAACCATCATTGATATGAGTAATGTGCGTTTTTTCTTCAGAGAGTGTTAAGCCCCTTTCCTGTAGAAAGCCAATCAGTTGCGGCTTGATGTCATTAACGAGCACTTCCTTCGAAGAACCTGTGATAACAAAATCGTCTGCGTATCCGATAAAGTTGACCCTATTCCCTGTTTTACAGGCAATAGACTTAACTAATTGCTCTAACCCAGCCAGCGTGAGTAACATAAGCGTAGGGGAGATTATCCCACCTTGCGGTGTTCCTTCTGCTGTTTTATAGAACAATCCTTTATCAACATAACCACACCCAAGCCATTGTTTCAGCATTCGCTTATCTAATTGAATGTTGTCGATGAGCCATTGATGACCAATCTTATCGAAACAGGCTTTAATGTCACCCTCAAGAACCCATTGGCTAGAGCGCTTCAGACACAAACATTTGAAGCACTGGGCAATTGCATCTGCAGTGCTTCGGTTAGGTCGAAAGCCATAGCTATTGAGGTCGGCTACCGTTTCCGAAATAGGCTCCAAGGCGAGAAGATGGAGCGCTTGCTGTGCTCTATCAGTCATGCATGGGATCCCTAATGGTCTGAGTTTGCCGTTTTTCTTGGGGATATAGATCCGCCTGAGAGGTTTGGCTTGATAAGCCTTTCGACTCAGTTGTTTAACCGCTGTCATGCGACGAGCATCGGTGTTCCATGTGATGCCGTCTATTCCCGGTGTTTTGCTGCCTTTGTTTCGTGATACTCGTTTAACAGCAAGTAGTTTTGCTGCTCGCGAGTGAGTAACCACTGCAAGGCTTTCGCCTTACCGTGTTTACCTTCTCTAGTTGCCTTTGCAATACGCATTTGAAGCTTTAATACCAGCTTTTCAACTGCTTTCCAGTCAATGGATTGCCACTGAGCACTGTCAGAAGATGCACTAATTTCATTTGAAATCATCATTTGCGTTTCTCCTTGAATAAAGTTCTTCAAACTCTCTTGCAACGGGAGACCAGCTAGAAGTGGGCTCACTTTCGTGCCAGACATTTGTCTGTATCTGCGTCATTACAACACAACCTTGGCTTTCTCCAGCCTCCTATACCTGCATCACTATCGGCTCTCTTCGCAAACAGCTTTCCCAGTTGGGAGTGATACAGGCTTACCCTGTTCCGTATGCCGTGCAATGTCAGGGTAGACGCCCGCAATAGTGCGGAGAGCATTTCGATCACGAAAGGGCATCGGATAATCCCTTTCCAGCTCCCATGCCATTTTGGCCACAGCGTATAAACCACTTCCGCTGCTTCCACAGTAACGCACCTTCCGCGGATTCACATATGTTCGTCGTACTGACTCCCTAGCACTCACCCGATTGTGGTTATCAGGAGGAGCGTCCTCTCACGATTCAGCTCCCGCTCAGTATGGTACTGAACTTTGTTACGTTGTCAGGCCCGCTACTTTATTCAGAGCCTTAGGGTCATCTGGTGATACAGATGGTTCACTCAAAGCGGTGAACAGCGCTTCATACGACTTCACGTCGCACACCCGATTTGTGGTTATCAGGAGGATCGTTCTCTCACGATTCAGATCCCATTCGGTATAAAACCGAATTTCGTTACATTGTCAGAGCCGCTACTTTATTCAGAGTCTTAGGGGCATCTGGTGATACAGATGGTTCACTCTTATCGCGGTGAACAGCGCTTCATACGACCTCAGGTCGCACGTCCAAAAATGAGTTAGCTGATTATTTTTTATCATGTTCTTGTATAGATTTCACCTCCAGACAACCATGAGGTTAAATCGAAGATAGTTAAATCATCTGCACTAAGATCGCTCATTCACATCCCTGTGATCGCGACATTCGTTACGTCCTGTAGATCACCTGCTGCAGGCAATGAGTAATAATGAAGCTGCGTTATCAATCAAACTTAACCAATGCCAAATAAGCTGAGTTAATCAATATCTCAAACACATTTCTGATTTGTAATGAATAACGCAACTTATTTAATATGAGTGCTTAACCTGAGCACTTTTAAGCTAACACTATAACGCCAACAGCTGGGGTAAATATTCGCTGTCTAATGCTGCTATCTCAACTTGTTCTGTCAGTACGTCGTGCAAAATCTGATGGCTGGTTAACGGGTTGGCTAATACCACTCTAAATACCGTCGTCTGTTGGCGGAAGTATTTTGCCGGTTTAATCCGTGTGCGTGATACAAATGATTTACCTTGTTCACGTTGATGCTTTTGAATAAATTGCGTTAATCCATCCAGTAGTTCGTTGATTTTTGCAACCAATTCAGTGTCGTGGTTTGATATGGCTGTCGTTAATATTGCTTGTACCGATGCCGGCACATAACGATAGGTCAGCAAACACAACTCTGGGACGGTGACGAGTTCAAAATCCACATGTCGGTCGATAATTGAAGCAAAATAACGGGCTTTTTCTAGGCTGTTATTGATGAGGATTTCATAACCATCACGACCAATGATCTGCAAGCAAGCATGCACGAGCATTGCCATGCCTGGGCGAGAGCCTTCTAGCGTTTGACTGCCTAAATCTTTTGAACCCACGCGTAAGATATATTCAGCATGATGCACAATGGCTTTGGCCAGTTCTGGGTCTTTAAACAACACCATGCCGGCACCCATTGGAACATACATTTGCTTATGAGCATCGATAGTGACAGAGTCTGCTAACTCAATGCCGTTAAGCAGGTGACGATATTTATTGGATAATAAACTGGCGCCGCCCCAAGCGGCATCAACATGAAAATGGCAATTTAACTCGCTGGCTAAAGCGGCTAACTCAGTTAATGGATCGACATTACCGGTTTCGGTCGTGCCGGCTACGCCCACAATAGCCATCACTTTAATATTCTGCTGTGCCAGTTTAGCCGCGGTCTCACGCATCGCGACAACATCGACTTTATGATGTTCATCCGTTGCGATGCTAATGATATTATCTCGGCCAATACCTAATAAGTCTGCGCTCTTACCCAAAGAATAATGCCCCCGATCGGACACTAAAATGGCAAGGTCATCATAGCCATAAAAGCGAAGTGCTTTAGTCATTCCTTCACGAGTAATACCTTTAAATTCGCCGCTAGGTTGTAATAAGCGGTTTCGGGCAATCCACAGTGCGGTAATGTTAGCAACGGTGCCCCCTGAGCAAAATGCCCCGAGCGAATGATTAGCGCTGTGCATCCATTGATGATAAAAATCATCTGATTGTTGATACACCAAATGATGCATCATGCCTAATACTTGGCGCTCTAACGGAGTAAAAGCTTTTGATGTCTCGATTTTAACCAGATTTTGGTTCAGTCCCACCATGATCTTCGACAATGGCAACACAAAATAAGGTAATGCTGAGGTCATATGACCAATAAAACTGGGCGCCGCGGTATGGACTGAATGCGCGACTAAATTTTGCATGATTTCGTCTGCATAATCAGAGACAAATTTAGGATCGGAGGGGATCTGATAAGCGTTAAAATCGGTTTCAATTTCTGAAAGAGGCTTTTCCAGTGCGGCGATGCTGTTGCCTAAAAAACCAGCAAGGTCTTGTGACAATTTCTGCTCAATAATGCTCAACGTCGAGGTTGAAGCTTCAGGCGCGGTAAAAATGCGCAGTAAACTGTCTTCTGAAGCGCTTGCTTTACGGGGGATTTTCGAAGTCATTTTGCTTGCCGTAATGATGAAAACTCCATCCTGTTAGCGTTGACTGATGCTTTACGATTAACGCCGCACCTTCAGGATGAAATGAGGGTGCTAACTTTACTGTATGGCTGGTTCCGCTTCAAGTATTTATCGTGTTATTGCTGATGATTAAGTTCAATAAATTCCCGCAGCGTCTTAATTTTTGTGGTCGAATTCGGTTCGTGGTATACGTGTTTAAATCGCTAGGTAATGTGTGCCCCTTTAGTGACGCTGCGTTAATACCTTGCAAAGCCGCCGCAAAATGGTCAGTAGTCCCTAGGGTACAGCATGTTAGCATTACATATACGGCACAAACACCTGTGGGTATTTGTGCCGTATATGATTACTTTTTAGTAAATGAAAGCGATAAAATAGCAGCAATATTGCGGGCAGTATTAGTGAGATTAACTTGTGCTTCAGATAATACTTGTTCTAATGGTTGTAGCGCAGGGATGATCGGGAAAATAGCATGCATGCCTTGGGCTAAAATAGCATCTGCATTTGGGCCAAGACATCCGGAAATACCAATAACGGGAACATTTTGTTGCTTAGCGACATTCAATACTCCCATTGGGGTTTTACCAAATACTGTTTGACCGTCAATGCGGCCTTCACCCGTAATGACTAAGTCGGCATTGTGACAATATTGTGCCAGTTTAACGCTCTTAGTGACGATATCGACCCCAGGTTTTAAGGTTGCGTTTAAGATTGTCATTACGCCAAACCCCATGCCTCCAGCGGCGCCGGCACCTGGATGTAAGCGACAATGAGCATCAATGGATTGGCTCAGCTGTTGGGTTATGGTGTGTGCAAAATGGCTTAGCGCTAGGTCGAGTTGCTCAATCATCTCTGTTGTCGCCCCTTTTTGAGGACCAAAAATCGCACTAGCACCTCGAGGTCCGCATAACGGGTTATCGACATCACACGCGACTTCGATAACACAATCCTTAATAGCAGGATGGAGCAATTGAACATCTATATGATGCAATGTGGTCAGCGCAGCGCCTCCAAAAGGTAATGGCGTCATAGCTATATCGCTTAGTTTTACGCCTAAGGCTTGCATCATTCCTGCGCCAGCATCATTAGTCGCGCTGCCGCCAAGGCCAAGGATAATGTGCCTAATCCCACGGTTTAATGCATCGGCAATTAACTCACCCGTACCAAAACTGGTGGTCAACAACGGATTACGTTGGGTTAACGGCACATGGTGTAAACCAGAGGCGGCGGCCATTTCGATAATAGCGGTTTGGTTTCCAGTCTCGTTAAGTTGTCCTAACACGCCATAAAATGCGTTAACAGGTGATCCTAAAGGGCCTGTTACTGTTAGGTTAATAATTTGCCCTTGTGTGGCATCGACCATAGCTTGTACCGTGCCTTCACCGCCATCGGCCATTGGCACTTTACAATACTGTGCATCAGGGAAGATAAGCTTAAAGCCTTGTTCGATGGCATTGGCCACTTCAAGCGCGCTTAAGCTTTCTTTAAATGAATCAGGTGCAATAACGATTTTCATAGAAGGCTCTATTTAGTAAGTTACAGTAAAAATAAGCTTAGCAGGTAAACAGTGATCATCGCCGTGATCCCTTGGACCAAGGTTGCCATTGTTTGGGCTCGGTAAGCTTGCTTGACACTCATATGACTAAACTGAGTAACAACCCAGAAGAAACTGTCATTAGCATGAGATACGGTCATTGCGCCTGCACCAATGGCCATTACCGTGAGTACGCGGCCCATTTCGGAGGCTAAACCAATATCGCCTAATAATGGTGCCACTAATGCAGATGTTGCAACTAATGCGACAGTGGATGAACCTTGCGCTGATTTGAGTGCGGCAGCAACGATAAAGGGCATAAAAATACCGACGCCCAAAGCCGATAAACTGCTGCCTAAAAAAGCACCAATTTCAGTGGCTTTTAATACTGCGCCAAATGCACCGCCAGCACCGGTGATCAATAAAATAGGCGCGGATACCACTAAGCCTTGGCTAATACGTTCGCTAAATTCTTTGATTTTCTGGTTACTCTTTAGCAGAGGTAAAGATAAAAATAAGCCAATCATTAAGGCGTTAACAGGTTGTCCTAAAAAGACTAATAAATTAAATAACCCCTGTTCATCAAGCGGTTTTGAAGGGAAGTTAGCCACTGTTCCTAAACAGATAAAAATAATAGGCACAAAAATAGGCGCAAATGCTTTGAGGGGGCTGGGTAATTCGCCGTATGTCTGCTTCAGATCGTCAAAGTCTGGTAGTTGTGCATTAAGTTCTTCAGCACCTTCGCCGTCAGGTTGTTCGTTGGCAAAACGGTTAGCCCATAGCATACCTGCAAAAGCGGCTATAGCAGCAACAAACACACCGACAGCAATGACCAGTCCTAGTTGTGACTCAAGCCCTAGATTGCCCGCCGCTGCGATAGGACCCGGGGTAGGTGGCACAAAGGTGTGAGTGGCATATAATCCCGTTGCTAGCGCGACACTCATGGCTACTTGCGACACTTTCATCCGGTTAGCCATCGATTGTTTCAATGAATTTAAAATAACAAAACCAGAATCACAGAAAACCGGGATCGACACCAAATAACCAATCATTGACATGGTTAGGGTTGGAAAGCGCTGGCCAAACAGTTTAATGACAACATCTGCCATGGTAATTGCCGCGCCGCTTTTTTCGAGAATAGTACCAATAATGGTACCTAATACAATAACTAATCCGATATAGCCTAAAATGCCACCAAAACCGCCAGTGATGGTTTTCGCTATTTCATTGCTGGGTAAGCCATAGGCAAACGCCGTTAAAAACGACGCTAAAATAAGGGTTAAAAAAGGGTGTAGTTTGAATGTAGAAGTGGCGATGACGATGAACGCAATCACGCCGAGTAAGATCAATATTAGTCCCATAGAATACTCGTTATTTATTTTTATTAGAATGGTTTAGTGACCCATCATAGTAGACTATTACCGATAAATTACTTTATTCATCCGCACTGATAAATGCATTATAAGAGACATTTTTTGTGCTAATGCACAGTTAAGTGTTGGGCTGATGGATGAGCTGACCTAAATAGAGACTCAGTAATCCATTAAAACTGTGTAAATCGATATTGGTGATGGTTTGAATTTTATCTAATCGATAACGTAATGTATTTCGATGTATAAACAAACTGTTAGCACAGGTTTGTATGTCACCCATATGTTCAAGATAAGCGGTGAGTGTTTTTTGTAATTGTTGATTCTTGTCCACTTCAATGAGTTTCAGGTAGGGTCCGGCAAGCGCATTACCTCGCCAGTGTTGACGTAAGCCTGATAAAAGCACCTGTAAGCTGTAATCCTGGTATAAATATTTACTTTTTGTTGGGTGTAATTTTTTGCCAATATCCATGGTTTCTTTGGCGGTGCGGTAAGAGTAACTGATGCCTAAATCACCATTGAAATAATGGCCCAATGAAATATGTAGGCTCAATTGCATGTTTGCTGGCAAGCGTTTGAGTAATTTGTTGATGCGTTGATTTTCAAGTTCAGGGTCAAATTGTTTACCGTCTAAAAACGCGGGTTTTAAAATAACTAATTGGGTTAACGAAGTCATCGCAATTAAATTATCTCGTACAGGATGCTGTAATAAAGACAGTACTTGTTTTAACGCTTGATTATCTTGTTGGTACATGGGGTTATTACTGTCGAGTTCGATGATAGCGGCCACTCGAGGTAAGCTCAAATCGATACCTAATTGTAATGCCCATTGCTTTAATGAAGGTAAGTCTTGTTCGGTGGCATGAATAAGCTGTGAAATAAACTCTTCTTTTTGACGATTTTGCCATTGTAGTTGTTCTTGCAAATTAGCTTGCTCGACAATCATTTCAGCGGTCATTTTAAGCAGCTCGCCATAATGACTTAATGTGCCTGGTTCGCCCGTAATACCGATAACGCCGACAACTTGACCTTGATAATGCAATGGTAAATTAAGTCCAGGTTTTACCCCTTGTAGATTTGAGGCAATAGTTTGACTGATCTCAACGTTGCGATTTTGGCTGATAGCCAATAATGCGCCCTCATGTACGGTGCCAATTCGATCGACTTCGCCCGATCCCAATATAACGGCTTGAGCATTCATAACATTGATATTATGGCCAATAATTTTCATGGTCCGGTTGACAATTTTAGCCGCAATTTGGGTATCAATCTGAAACATGAAGTTCTCTAAGCAATAAATATCAGTACTGAATGATACCTGATGTTGGTCAGGTATTGGGAGGCTGTTGACCCACAAATGTGTTCAAAAAGTAAAAAGAAGGGCGCATCTTGTGAGATAAAGACGAGGTAATAGAGATGAAGAACAAGAAAGATAAACATTAGTTTGCCCAAACTCAATCTCAAGCCATGCACCTTGTTAATGCAATGTTAGCAAAGGCCTGGTGGCAAGTTTTTATTCAATCAAGTATTCGCGAACATTTTCCCATCCATGGATTATCTGAAGTGATATAAAAACGCCAACCTGGATAAGGTTGGCGTAATGTGCAGTGTGAGTGAACCCGTTATAGGACGGTTATTTCACTTACAGAGTATAACGGACGTTAAGCATAATCATGTGTGCAGTATAATCATGCTGTAAGTTGCCTAAACTCATCACGTTCCAAATGGTATCAGGTTCGATATCATTGGCATCGTCATTATCAAGGTACTTTTCCATTTTGTAGTCTATGCGTAAGGACATTTTGTCTGTCGCTTGATATTGTGCATAGACATTAATGTTATGTACTTTGGCAAAATAGTCACCGTAGTCACCACTAACACCTTGTCTGACTTGGGTAGTACTGTCTGAGTCAGAGTAGGTATAATCTAATCCTAGGCGTAAACGACTATCCATTAAATTATTGTAACTTAAGCCAGCACCAACGACATCGACCGTGTCTTCAATATCGGCTTGCCAAGTGGCGATACTAACATTAGCACTACCAGATTGAGCTGATTTTATGATTTGATGGTTATAAAATGTATTTATATTAATATCATTATTAATCATGTAGTTAATATTAATATCGTAGTTAGTGTCTTTTGATTCAGTTAAGCCAATTTGAGTGTCGGTATAGTCATCAAACGCGTAGCGTACACCAAAATCTATGTTCAAGTTATCCATAGGTGTGTGGTTGATGCGTGCTTCAACTTGGGTGCGGTCGCGGTCGGCAATGTAATAGCGGCGTAGCAGTGGATTTTGCTCTGCCGATGACGATTCAGATGCTAGATATTCAGAACCATCTCTTTTGCTGAAACTACCTTTAAGCCACATATCCCACATATCCCACATATCAAAACTATTAAGGCGTAAACGCGCCCAAACGTTATTGTCGTCAGTGGTTTCTCTGCCTTGATTACTGCGCTCGTCTCGTCTGAAGTCATAACCTGCATCAAGCTTAATATCATGACTAATACGATAGTCGGTTGATAATTTGGCTCGATGGGAAGTGTGATCATAAGGGGTGTTGTACACCACTTTGCCGGTTACATCGTTAATACTAATTTGGGTCCATTGCTCAATTTGGGTATTGTTTTCTCTGTCGTTATAATCATAACTGCCAGTCAGACGCCATGCACGACTCAGTTTGGTTACCGCTTTCAATGTCATGCCGGCGATGTCGACTTTGGCATCAATACTGTCAGCTGGTAATGAATAGCTATAACCTAAGCTGGTTAATTGCTGATCTTGGGTCATTTGGCCTAAGCGTAAGCGACCACTCAAGCTAGTGATGGAATCGTTATATTGGCCCATTAGTGAAATAGTATGGGCTTCGTTATCGGGGTCGAGTGCAATGTAACCTCGGGTTTGAGCCCCAAAAGTGGGATTAAAGGCACTGTCAAAGCCAAGCTGTTGGTGGTTATTACTAAACACAGAACCACTGTAGTTTAAGCTGGTAAACCAATTATCACCGCGCAGTTTAATCCCGGCGTTTAAGATGTCTGTGGTGTAATCAACCGGCTCTGCCAGCATCATAGATTGATTGAAGAAACTGCCTGAAGCAATTTTGGTTCCAGTTTTCTCTTCGCGCTGAAAATTGACGTAGGTCGTGAATAATGATTCGGTTTGATATTCAAAGCCTATACTAGCCAGTTCACGTTTTAGTGACAGTTCAAATGGGGTTAAACTGTTATATAACATTGGCATGTCTGAACTTGCACCCGCGGTTACCCAATCACCCGCTAGTGTCAGGTTATCGCTGCCGATATTTTGATAAGGGCTCAATGCATTGTTGCTTTGATAAGTTGCAATGGATCGATAGCCTAGATTGAGGCGATATAATCCAAGTTTACCGGCATCAATCTCCATTCGACCGTTGTCCATGCCCATGTTATTTGCGACAACTTTTGCTTGGTAGCCATTGTCACCTTGATACTTTATATCGGCATCAACTTTACCCGCGGTTTGATTGCTGCTATTAAATGCATTGGCTGATTGAATATCGTCTTCACTGTTGTAACCAATACCAACACCGACAGTTCCTGTGGTACCTGTTTCGACAGCACAAGCCTTACAATTCCAAGCATCATATTTAATATTGTCGGTTTTAGCATTTGCTAGGCCATAACCATCAGCCATAAGGCTAAAGCTGGTGCTAGTGAGTAACGCTAAGGTGATGATGTTTAATTTAGTGTTCATAATATTAGCTCCTTAGCGCTGCAGTAACTTACCAGACGGATGGTTTGAACCATGTACTTGGCTGTGACAATTCAAGCAGCTACGCCCGCCAGTAAAGGCATTACCATTTACCGTTGAGCCCATGTCGGTGTTGCCTAGATAAGCATTGCTTGTATGATTGTCACTCGCATGACATTGCTGGCACAGTTGTGGCGCGCGAGTTTTGAGCATGGCGTCGTTTACCGAACCGTGAGGATTATGGCAATTGACGCAATTTTCGGTGACGGGTGCATGCTCCCACAGCTTTGGGCCGCGTTTCTCTGCGTGACATGAATAACAGGTTTCATTCACCGTGGGTTGAACAAGGTCTGCGTCACTCATACTGCCATGGGCGTTATGACAGTCGCTACAGGTCATTTGATTCCATTTCATTGGATGACTTGAACGCTTATTCATGTCGGCTTTTTGTCTGGTGTGACAACTGGTACACACTTCCACTTCAGTTTGCTTTGACAATATAGGGTCGTGTTCAGCGTGCACGCTATGACAAGATGCACATGCCACATCAGCATTGGCGTGATGGCTACTGTCCCATGCAACACGTTCGTCGTCGAGGTGACAACTCATGCACACACTGTTTTGCTTATCTGCGGCGAGTGTAGACGTTGGGCCAAACGTAATCATAGGCTCTTTACCACCCCGATTATGTGATCCCAATGGACCGTGACAAGCTTCGCACTGTAATCCTGCCATTGGACTTTTTGAAGAGTCAATTGAGCCGTGCGCACCCTTAAAGATGGCCATGACTTTTTCTGATCTTTTATGACACATTAAGCAAGTGTCAGCGCCTTTAGTTGAGTATTTTCCTTCGGCGAATTTTTTATCTAACGTGGCTTCAACTTCGGCCGGCGTCATGTTGGCATCCCATTTTGCTGCCTGTACAGGATTCGACACCAACAGCGACGCGGTGAGGCAGAGTAGGGCTAAAAATATTGTATTAATTTGATGTGTGGTCTTCATAAGTAGACTTCCTAATTTGTCCATTTAAATGGTCATTGGTTAATAACATAAGTCATAACATGAGAGAGAAGCAGGGCTTCTCTCTCAATGAACAAATTAAAGTTTCACTTGTGTGTGGTTTTCAATGGTGGGTGCATGGCAGTAGAAACAGGTTTCTAACTGCGCAGCATCATTGGCTTCTTGATAGCTACCATTAACAATTGCGCCACCTTGGAGCTCAACATGTTGTTTAATCTCGTCAAAGCCATGACATGAGGCACATGTCGCCGTGATAGGGGTGGTATAAAGGCCTGCAGATGTGGCTAGTGCACCTTTAACTCTGAATGCATCAAGGTTAAAGTCATTGTGACACTGGGTACAGTCTTTGATAATGCCTTGCTCGCCATGAACACTGTGCAATTTCATTTCAATCGCACCTTGATTAGCACCGGAAGCATAAGTGCCGTCAGGTGTGTGACAAACCACACAAGCATCCAAACCGACAGTGACTTCGCCATTAAGCTCGCGAGCTAATTGTTCGGTCATCACAAAGCCTGCATGGTGACCTTTATGCAACTCAAAGGTGTCGCCATGACAATTATCACACGAGCCAAAATTGACCGAGTCAATGTGACGATAGCTCGGTGCGTTGCCAGAGAAAGTACCTACTGTGAGCTCAGCTTTCATGCTGGTGGTCGCTACGCCGTCAGCGCAATCGATGGCTTGGATACCGTCGTTACACATTTCAAGACCAATAAAGCTAAAGGCGGTATCTGTGTCGCCTGCGCCAAATGGCAGTGATGCAATGTTATAGACCAAGTTACCTGATTCAATCACTACATCAGTTTGTAACAGACCCGCTGTGATAAAGTCTTTACTGATTTTGGCTAAGCCACTACCTGGGCTAGCTTTATATCCCATAATTGGGAAGTTAGGCCCAACGTTAGTGTTTGTTTCAAGACGTTGAATTTTACTGACTAAGCTTGAGGCGTCAATGGCCGTACCGTTGGCATCTAAAATGGTTACCGATAAGGTTGCTGATTTGTCATCAGGGCTGGTTTTATTAGCAGTCAATGTGGCTGTCATGCCATATAAATCGATGAATGCTTTTTTCTGAGTATAAGCCGTAGTGTGTAACTCTTCTGTCCAGTTAGCATTATGGCACGCAACACAATTTGAATTATCAACTTGTTGTGAGTGACCTTGACCGGTTTTAAAGTCAATATCGGTATGACAACTTGAACAGGTTTCCATGGTAGGAATGCGAGTCCAGTTACTTGATTCGCTAAGTTGTTCAGAGTCGACATGACAAGTGGTGCAATTATCTTGCACTATGGCATGTGCTGTTTCAGCACTCTTGTCCATGTTGCGACCATACATTTTGGCATTGTTGTGAACATTATGGATCAAATGACTAAACTCATCTTGAACCTTGTCTTTTTCAATGGCCAGTTCGTTGGTATGGCATGATGTACAGGTTTCTAAATCAGTGTAGCTATGATAAATGCTTTCACCCTTTGCATGGCAGGTATTACAAGTGGCTCCGCTAACAATGTTTTTGGTGTATTTAGCTTCGAAGCCTTCACCGTCAAAATCTTCGCTGATTTCAGTGCGCGGCACACCGGTAACGCCATCTTGCAAGGTGGATGCACTTGCAATGATGTTATAGCGCTGTGTCAGCTCTGGATTAAAGCCTTCAACATTGACATTAAAGCTATAATTTCCATTACCATGATCGGTAAAGGTTTTTTCTGAACCAATAAATTGCCATTGGGCTGAATTACCCGCGCCACTTGCGCCAACAGGAATGAGCTGAACGACTTTTTTAACTTCAAAGTCTTTAAGGCCAGCTACTGGGAGGTCTTGTTCATTTGTCGCAAAGACTTCAATCGTCGGTTTGCCGTCTTGATAAGTGACTTTGGTAATATCTAAGTTCAGCGTGTTAATCGCTGCAGCCGGCTCGCCACTAGGGTTGCCTGGATTACCTGCTTCACCATCATCGCCTCCGCCACAACCTACCATTGTCATTGATGCTGACATAGCAAGTAATAATGCCATTTTTGTGTATTTTTTATTCATCATGTTTTCCCTGCAAAGGTCATCCGTCTAACTTACTGGCAGTATGTTCTGCAATTATCTTATTCAGTTAAGTTGACGTTGGAATTAATTTTCCCAACACTAAGATTACGTTACAAACCGCTACTCGTCTTTAAAGCGAACGTAATTGTGTGATGGCGATCAGCCTATTAATAAAGAGGTATATAAAATACGGAGTTTATTGAGGATTATTGTTGGTACAAAAAAAAAGACCTTAGTAATACACTAAGGTCTTTGGAAGATAAAACGATAATTCTATTTACATTTTAGGGTTAAAAACCGTGTGTTTTAGTGACGCGATCTACTGTATGACAGGTTGAGCATATTTCAGATGCACGATTATGAACATCGCCTTCACTGATCCCATCAATAATACCGCCATTTATCTCAATATGAGACTCGGCGGCGTCAGTAAGATACTTTTGGTGACAACTTAAGCACGCTCCAGTATCTGATGACACCCAAATATCGGCACCCGTTTCGAGGTCGCCATATCGCCACACTCTGTCAGTGGCTCTACCAAGTTCGATCCCATCTGCAGTATGGCAGGTTTTACAGTCGCTTTTTAACACAGTGCCAGACTTAACCCCAGCATACTTGAGGTAATGGCCTTCAGCTTCGTGCGCTTTAAAGGCAAAACTGGTTGATTTTTTGCCACCAGGGTAAGAGTCATCACTCCTAAGGGTCTTATCAGCGGTATGACAGGTTTGGCAATTGACACCATTGTCATAGTGATACACTTCTTGGTTATGGCAACCTTGACAGCTTGCAGTGTTGATAATATTTCGACGCGAGGCTATGGCCTGACTATCATCTACAGCGCTTGCTGCCATGACAAAATGATATGGGCTACTTTTGATTTCCACTGTTTGGACATCATCAGTACTGCACGCGGTCAATTTCACTTCAGGTCTACCGTAACCACCATGGTTATAACAGGCTTTAACCGCAGACCATAGTTCAAAGGTTTTGCCGACGTAATCGGTTGGTAAGGAGACACTATCCCAAACCAGGGTCCAGCTATTGTCTGTGTTGGCGGTACCTTGACTCAACCTAAGACGACGATCATCGTAACTGGCATCGCTATAAGCAGGATAGTTTTTGTCACTGTCCCACGCCATCACCACTCGGCCGCTTTGGTCGATAAACTCAGCCGGGATGACCTGGCCACTTGCGTCAGTAAAGCTGACGTTAGTGCTGAACTTGTTGTCAGCAGTCACAGTAATATCGCTAAAGACCACTTTCATGGTTTGGGTTTCGTTATAAGCTTTCATGACATCGCCATGAGCTTCTTTTGCACTGCGACCATAGCCTTCTTCAACATGGCATGAAGTACAATTTGTGCCGGCACCAACATGGTGCTGAGTCGCTAACTCTGTGTGGCATGCAATACAAGCGGTATCACTTTTATTGGCATTAAACAGCGCGGCATCTTTGGGAGCGTTTGCGCCCTCTACGTGACATGCACTGCAATCCGCAGCGGGTTTTTGCGGGTACATCACGTTACCGTAATTGTGTAATCCGCCGCCATAACCAATCACTTTGTATGGTGCTGCTACATCGCCATCGGCAGTACTGGTTACGCGATCTTGGCCCTTATGAATAGCATGGATCATATAGGTGAAATCGACACTGTTACCGGTTTCAGGATCGCCCGATGTTGCCGTATGACAAGAAGCACAGTTTTCAAGATCGATTCGACGACCGCCATGTAATGCTAAGCTTTCTGGTTGATGGCATGTATAACAAGCTTCAATCGATACCACATCACGTGACGTAATACCTTCGGTTAAGCCGCTTGAAGGTTGAAAGTCGTAATGGGCATTTGCAGTGATTAATGGCTGCTTTAATTCTAAGGTAATACGTTGAGTGTCATCAGCTTGGTAAGTAATACTAATTGGCTCAGTTACTTGAGCAATATTAGTTTGAAAAGTGTATGAGTAAGAGCCATCTTGATTATCGACTAAACAGTCAGCACATTTTGATGCTGCCTCAACCTCAGCCTGATATTGATCCGATGGGGAAATATTGGTTTCACCATCAGGGATCCAACTGGCATTAGCTTGCTTTGTTGTATTGATATAAGACTGCCATTGATAGCCGCGGTCGACTTCAACCTTAGCACCATCAGCACCGACCATTTCCTGTACAGGAGTTAATTGAGCCATGCCAAAACGAAGATCGTGATCTTTTGTTAACCCTAATACCGCAACCCCATTGGCATTTCTAAGGGTAAAGGCAACATTGACTTTTCCATCGACGACAGTGGCGTCGGTAAATGTAGCGTCTAACGTTGATGTTGCATCAATATTGACACCGATAATACCATCTGGACCATCTTCGCCATTGTTACCATCACTGCCTCCACAACCCGATAGCGCTAAAGCTATAAGCCCTGCACTCAATACCGCTTTTGCAGCGGGACTAACTATTCTTGTCTTCATCATGTATTCCCTGCATTTTTTTGTTATCTCGCATGTCACTATCAGATAGATGTGTGCGGATTTTATTTCAATCTTATGTTAGCTAACCTTAACTACTTACTCATTGAATTATGTGTAGAGTTGTGACTAAGATCTGACTATTCCTTTGTGAGTAACGTGGCTTGATAAGAATTAAGTCGGTATTGAGACACAAAGTGACATCATGCCTAAAATCCTAATGTGCGCGGTTGACTCACTTGTGTATAAGTTATTGGGTGTTCGTTTTGGCTAAGTAACCGCAGATAGGAATGAAAAACCATTATCAAAAAATGATTATCAAAAAACATTGTCCTGCTAACGCCCTGACATTCAACTGTAAAATACCGGCTATTGATGTGTTAATTCGCTCTATTAGCAAACAATCAGGCAAGTTTGATATAAAATATTTTGTCCTTTACCTATTTACCTCCGCTATTATCTCTGGTTGAGGTTAAGTATTGTGCAGTTAGGTGGAGGATTGAGAACTAATTAAGATAAAGGCTTGATCAAGCCAATAGGTTAGGGGATAATCTCCCCGTTCTGAGACATAAGCTTTATATTTTATGATCCAGAAGTCAATGGTGACCCTAGGGTCCCCCCGCAACGATAACTTGTGAACTCGGCCAGACCTGGAAGGGAGCAACCGCAGCAAGTGACTCGTGTGCCGGGGTGTCGGCTCTAGGGGAGCCTCCAATACTCCCCGTGTCATTTTTCACCAAATCACCAAATCACCAAATCGTTCAAACGTTAATACTCGTAATCTGCTATTTATAAATCCTTTGATTAAACGAATGATGCCCATATTGGGTCTAACGAATAATTATAGTTATTAAGTATTGATTATTTTATGATTAATGCTCAGTTCTACATCGATTAATACATGTTAGATTATTGTGGCTGTTCGCCCGCGAGTGCTGCGGCTTCTTCTTTTAAACGTTTTTGCAAATTCATTTTGAGGAATTGCCTTGACCGTTCGAGTGCTTCACTTATTTCGGTTTTCATCTGCTGTAGTTCTTGATAATTTTCGAAGAAATACGTATCAACTAAATGGCGAATGTACCTAACGGGTAATTGATTCAATGTGACACAGCATAAGTCTGCCAAGTACTCTTCTGGCAATTCTTCCATTAAGCCTTCATCTCTGAGTATTTCCATTAATAGAACTTCATAATAGTTTCGGATCTCTAATTGCATTATTACGCTCCATTGAGACGGTTTGATGTATCGACATGAGTGTTAATGTCGAGAGTATTGAGGTTAACTCTGTGGTGCATTTTTTGATTGGCACGGCTTAATGCAGTCGTCACCATGATTCATTTGCAGCAATTAATAATTGGCTATGGCGATGAGTTAATTCTGCCTCATTACGACTATAGCCTCCCCCTATGACCGCTGCAAGAGGGATGTTATGCATTTTTGCTATTGATATTACCTGTTTATCTCGAGCGAGAATACCTTGGTTTGAAATAGCAAAATATCCGAGGTCATCATGTTGATGGATATCGACTCCCGCATCATAGATGATCAGATCTGGCTGATGGAGACGGATCAAGTAAGGTAATATTTGTTGAATGTGTTCAAGATAGCGTTTATCGGTACAGCCTTTATCGAGATCGATATCGTGGTCAGATTGCTGTTTTCGGGACGGGAAATTTTGAGCACAGTGGATCGAGCAACTAATGATGTCTGGGCAGCCTTGAGTGAGGGTCGCCGTTCCATCGCCTTGATGAACATCGCAATCAAAAATGAGTACTTTATCTATTTTTCCTGAGTCAATGGCTAATCTAGCTGCGATAACCAAGTCATTGAAAATGCAAAAGCCACTACCATAATTATAGTGAGCATGATGATAACCACCGGTTAAATGAATTGCTATTCCATGTTCAAGCGCTAAGTCGGTACACAAACGGGTACCATTTACCGCGTGTAAAGTACGGGTGACTAATGCTGTACTCCACGGGAAACCAATGCGCCTTTGGGCTTTGTGATCTAAGGTGCCATTGATAAATTGTTCTACATACTGCGGGCAATGTACGCGAAAAAGGGCCTCTTTGGTCATTGGCATCGGAGTATGACGACATTGCTCAATCAACAAGTGATGTTTGAGCGCATGCTGGTATAAATTATGATATTTGGTCGTTGGAAAACGATGGGTACTAGGCAACGCCAGCTGTGAATAGCTGGCGTGATATACAAAAGGGATAGACATCAAGATTAGAGTTGTTTGATTGCCCAGCCCATAAATTCTTTCCGCGTTTTATCATCGGCTTGTAACCACCAATACTGCAGCATTTGTTCGGCTTTTGCCGGACTCGGTTTCTGAGCCGTTGCTGCCGGTACTGGAGTGACATCGGGGGCGCTCATCGTCGCTGTTGCAACGTCTGCGATTACCGGTAATGTTTGTACCGATTGGCTAGCGTTACTCGTTGCTGAAGCCGATAAGGTTTCAATATCATGTTGTTTTTTACTTTGAAACAGACTCGTCATAAATGATTCGTCAGTAAAATCGGTCTGTTTGACACTGTAAGTAACCGACCCATTGTCTTGACGAGTAATGCTAATTTGTGGTTTTTTTGCGAACGCTTTTGGATTTTTGATCACCTTGCCTTCAGCAGCCTGCAACTGGTATTGATGATCGCCATCCACCATTAACGTTAAAATTAAAGGCGTTGATTTTACAAAGGTTTGGCTATCACTAAAGGAATCATCAACCACATCATAATAACGAATAGCAATTTTATGGGTGCCATTGGTTAACGCTAAATCTGATTGGTGGTTGAACATACTGGTTTCAACCTCTGTACCATCAAGCGCTAGATACTCAAAAGACATGGGAATAGTCAAATTAGCGGCTAGAACAGATGATGACGATAACAATGCCAAAAGCGCACTAGTGGTAAATAAAGATTTCATTGTTTCTCCTTAACGTGGGTGAATTTGTCGAGGTCGTTCAAAAAGTTGAATACGCTCTTCTATATAACTGGTTGCTTGTTTACATTTTCCTAAACGACGATGCGTTGATAGGATATCATTTTGCAATTTTATCTTGTCATCACTATGACAGAATTCAAGATTTGCTTCCAATTGTTGTATTTTTTGCTCTATTTTTTTTGCCCAATTTAAATGTTTATTGAGTTCTGCATAGAGTTGATGGCTGTTTTGCATCACATTACTGGCGATCCAACCAAAGCCACTGTCTTGTATTGTTTGTTGTTGTTTTTTAGCATATCGAGCCCGATTACTGGCTTTACGCTGTTGTTCGGATTTAAGATTGATGTCAGTGGTAAGCAAGGCTCTGCGTAACGCACTAAATCGGTCTTGAATCCGATCGCAACTGAGTTGGATAACATTGCTACCCAATTTAAGGAAAAGTTGCTTTTCGAGTTGTTTGATATCTTTACGTAATTGTGTAATGCAAGGGCTTAGTTGAGCACCTTGTTGGGCAAATAACTGACTGTTAAAACGTTCAATATCTTTTAATGATTGACGTTGAGAAGGTGCCAAATTTTGGTCATGAATTAAGGCATCTTGTTCAAGCTGCACGAGCTGCTGTTTTAACATTGAGACTAATTGTTGGGTGTTCATACCCATGCACTCCACGTAAGATGGACTGCTATCGACAATACCATAATAATAAATATTGGTTTAATAAAAGGTATTCCGAATCGAATCGCGCTTCTTGCGCCGATAAATGACCCCGCCATCATGCATACACCCATCCACAAGCCAAGCATCCATTGCACTTGCCCCACCGAGGCAAAGATAATTAATGCTGTAATGTTACTCACTGCTGTCATCACTCGCGCTAAGCCACAACTGTGAAGTAGAGGGAGCTTATGCAGTGAGATAGACGTTACCGTCCAAAAGGCACCAATACCAGGTCCTGCAAAACCATCGTATCCACCCAAAATAAAACCTTGGCTAATCTGTTTGTACTTTGGCGAGCGAGATTTGGGGACAGTTATATTTTTTTCGCCCATGGCTTTGGGGTTCAATAAGGTGTAAATCGCGATACTAATAATCAGCAATGGCAATATTTTCTCTAACCATTTAGCATCAATAAGAAACACTAAACCACAACCTGCAATAGATCCTATCAGTGTGGCAAAAAAGCACGCTTTCCATAATGCAGGAGTAAATAAATGTTGTTTATAAAAGGTGTAACTTGAGGTAAGAGAGCCAAAACAAGCAGCAAGTTTATTGGTCCCTAAGGCTAAATGTGGTGGAATACCGACGGTCAGCAATGCCGGAATAGAAAGAAGCCCACCACCGCCAACTATGGCGTCAATAAAACCAGCAATAATACCGATGACCGCTAATACAGCCCAATGGCTAGGGTCTAATAATAAATCCAACTCAATACCTATTCGATAACACGTCTAAAAGGAGGAAGGGCATCAATTAATGATTTGCCATAACGTTTAGTGACCAAACGACGGTCTAAAATGGTCACTCGGCCATAATCTTGCTCATTTCGTAACAGTCGGCCACAACTTTGGACTAATTTACGTGAAGCATCGGGAATTGTCAGCTGTAAAAATGGGTTACCGCCTTTTACTTTTACATATTCGGCGTGAGCTTGTTCTACCGGTGATGTAGGAACCGCAAACGGGAGCTTGGTGATGATCAAGTTTGTTAAATAGTCTCCCGGTAAATCAAGGCCCTCAGAAAAACTGCCGGTGCCGAAAATAACACTGGGTAGCCCCTCATCACAACGTTTTTTGTGCTGCGTTAATATTTGCTGGCGCGGGATTGCACCTTGAACAAAAAGCTGGTCCTTAGGGATTTTACCTTCGACGAATTCAACCACTTTGTCCATTTGCCAATATGATGCAAACAGCACTAAGGTGGCCATTTCACCATCGATTAATGTCACAATATGTTGTGCCAGTTCGGCGGTGTAATTATCGTTGGTAGGTTCATTAACCATTTGAGGAATGAATAAGGTTGCATTATTCTCATAGTCAAAAGGCGATAGTAAGGCTAAAAAGCGACTGCCATCGTTGATTGATAATCCGACTTGGTGGGCAAAATGGTTGAAGCTATTTAACGCCCGCAGCGTGGCACTGCACAATACCACTCCAGCAGCCTTTTGCCATAACATGGATTCAAGCATAAAGCCGACTTCTATGGGTGATGAACAAAATAAATAATCTTGTTGTTTGCCGGTAATTAACTCCGCCCAACGTGCCATAGGCGCGCCTTTTTTGCTGTCTTCTTTGGCCATCATCTTCCATAGCTTATGTAAGTTATCTAGCCTTTGTAAGATGAAGCCGGTTTCAGACAATAACCCTTCCGACTGATGTTTAGGCACCTCACCATCTTTGATGGCTTCATTTAAGACTGAGACCACTTTATTAAATTGCTTTACCGCGGCGCCGGATGCCGTCGCAAGATTTTCTGCC
This sequence comes from Shewanella sp. CAL98-MNA-CIBAN-0140, assembly GCF_040309905.1. Lineage (NCBI taxonomy): Bacteria > Pseudomonadati > Pseudomonadota > Gammaproteobacteria > Alteromonadales > Shewanellaceae > Shewanella > Shewanella sp. CAL98-MNA-CIBAN-0140. The sequence continues at coordinate 153,613 of NZ_JBEOPI010000003.1, read as the reverse complement.
TGTATTAATAATGATTGCGGTAACTTACCGTGTTCAAAACGAAGCCTAGATTCCGGATTGGCAAATAGCTGGGGTTGAGTATCACAATAATGAGCCACTTGGGTCAGTAAATTGGTTAATTCTGTGGCGTGATCGAGCATCGCTTGAACTGGAGCGATAATATGGGTGGTTTTAAGTTGATTTTGTAATTTTGAACAGGTTTTTGATGCCTTATCTAACCAATCACATGCTCCCCGCAGTGTCGCTTGCGCACTGGAGAAATCTCTGGCAACAAGGGGCAGGTGATGAGCTTCGTCGATGACATAAAACATGTCTTCTGGTTCAGGTAAAATGACGCCACCGCCGAGCTCTAAATCGGCAAATAGCAGGCTGTGGTTAACAATTAATACATCCCAAGTGTCGACATCTTCACGGGCTTTATGAAACGGACAATTATGGTGAGCCGACACTTGACGATGGCAACTGTGCTTATCACAACAAATTTGTTGCCACAAAAAATCAGGAATAGGATGCTCTAAGGTATCGATTTCGCCATTCCAGCGTTTTTGATGAAAATCTTGATGTAATTTTTGTAATTCATTAATTTGACTCTGATCGGGTTTAGTTTGCCACATGGCTATTTGTGAGCTGTCTTGTGCACCAATCATGGCTTCAAGTTTGGCTAAACACACATAGCGTTGACGACCTTTGACTAAACCAAACTTAAACTCAATACCTGATTGTTGTAAAAAATAAGGCAGATCCTTATGCAGTAATTGTTCTTGAAGTGCTACGGTTGCACTGGCAATGCAGACTTTCTTTTTACTGGCGATAGCTAAAGGTATCGTGCCTAATATATAGGACAAGGATTTACCAATACCCGTACCCGCCTCAACCACAATAATACGACGGTCTTTGTCATACTCACCTGCTAAAGTTTTAGAGATTTCCGCTACCATATAGTTTTGTTCGCGACGAGAACGAAATTGCGGCATAGATGCGGCAATTTCTTTATAAATGGTGCGAATTTGACTTTTTATATTATCCGCTAGCATAGGAAGTATGATTTCTACATAGACTGAATTATGCTGTACATAATAACAGTGAATTAGCATGCCACGAAGTAATAAATCAAATTGAGTAAACTTGTGCAGGAATTCAAACCCGTAGTGAAGCCGACAAATCATCAACCTACTTATACCAATGTGATGGGACAAGTATTAACTCGCCATGCTATTTATCGTCATGGGCAATTAGTCCTCCAGTATTATATCAAAACCGCTCAGGGTCCTGTCTTAGCAGAACTTTATCACAGTGAGGTGATATGTTTTTGCCGTCAACAAGACGTCAATCAATTAATTAACACCGTCGGTTTTGCGCTTAAAGCGCAATCGATATCACTGATGAGCTTTGCCCATGAGCCCATTAGTGCCTTGTATCTTAAGTCAAATACGCAATTAAAATTACTCAGTCGCATTGCTAATGATGTCGATATTAGTTTATTTGAAGCCGATATAAGGCCTGAGCAACGCTACCTTATTGAGCGTTTTATCGCCTTAGATATTGAATGCATAGGGCATTATCAAGAGGTTAATCCCGCTTCAACCATTCCAGTGTTATCGATTAATCGTGTCAGAAAAATGCCCACAAACCCACTTGCCTCGATACCGTTGAAGATGATTTCGTTGGATTTTGAGTGCAGTTTTGCCGGCGAACTCTATTCGGTTGGTTTGTATGGTGCCGATTATCAATGCGTGTTTATGGTGGGCGAACCACAACCAGAGTGTCATGACTTTATCATTTGGGTTAAGGATGAAGTTGAACTTATCCATCGATTAATTGCGTGGTTTAGCGACTATGATCCCGATATTATTATCGGCTGGGCTGTGGTGACCTTTGATTTAGCCTTGTTGTTCAAACGCTGTGTTTTACATCAAATTCCATTAATCATAGGCCGAGGTAATAGCGAACTGAGTTGGAAAGTGGCCGACAAATATCGACCTGAGACATTATCTCTACCTGGGCGTGTAGTCTTAGATGGTATTGATTGGCTTAAAGCCGCGTTTTATCAATTTGATAGCTTTTCGTTAGAGACGGTTTCGCGGCAATTATTGGCTGAAGGTAAAGCCATTGACCATGTTGAAAATCGTGGTCAACAAATTACTCATTTGTTTGAGCAAGATAAAAATGCACTGGCTTTTTATAACATGACTGATTGTCGCTTAGTGTGGGATATTTTTGAAAAAACCCAGCTATTAGATTTTGCACTTGAACGCGCTAAGTTAACCGGCTTGGAGTTTGGCCGCGTTGGCGCATCGATTGCGGCATTTTATCATTTATATCTACCACACTTACATCGAAGTGGCTTTGTGGCACCAGCATTCCCCGCAAGTGAGGGTTTAGAAAGCCCTGGCGGCTATGTGATGTCCTCTATCCCTGGTTATTATAAAGATGTCTTAGTATTAGACTTTAAAAGCCTGTATCCGTCGATTATCAGAACATTCCTTATCGATCCTAAAGGCTTAGTCGAAGGGTTACATGCGACAAGTTTACACAATGATACCACCGCCGTGGATGGCTATTTAGGCGCTAAATTTAGCCGGGACAAGCCCATCTTACCAGCATTAGTCGCCAGCCTTGCAGAACAAAGAGAGCGGGCTAAACGTGATAAAAATGCCCCTTTATCGCAAGCGATAAAAATCATTATGAATTCATTGTATGGCGTGCTTGGCTCTCGAGGCTGCGTATTTCATGATGCAAAATTAGCCAGTTCTATTACCATGCGCGGTCATCAAATAATGAAACTGACCAAACAATGGATAGAAGAATGCGGCTATCAGGTGATTTATGGTGATACTGATTCCACATTTGTGTGGTTAGGGAATAATCATGGCATCAAAGATATTCAAGCTGTCGGTAAACACCTATCGGTATCAATTACTCAACGTTGGCTTGATTGGTGCGCACAAGAATACCAATTAAGCAGTTATCTTGAACTTGAATTTGAAACACATTTTGAACAGTTTATTATGCCCACGCTTAGGGGCTCAGATGAAGGCAGCAAAAAGCGTTATGTCGGTGCGGTGTTCAATGATGAGCAGCAATTGAAGCTGACGTTTAAAGGCATGGAGCAGGTGAGAAGTGATTGGAGCCCGATAGCGCGTAGGATGCAATATCATTTATATGAACTGTTTTTCAAAGGTGAAGATATCATTGATTACCTGAGCAATGAGATCGCGGCCATTAACAATGGTGCCAGAGACGATGAACTCATTTTTAAAAAGCGCTTAAGACGCAACGTTGAAGATTATACCGCTAAATCATCACCCCATGTAAAAGCGGCTAAACAGCTTGGTGAAATTTTAGGCGACGTCAACGTTACTCGAAAAGGGCAACAAATCCGCTACATCATGACTCTTACTGGGGCCCAAGCCATTGAAGCAAAACCACAAAATATTGATTATGAATATTACATTAGTAAACAAATTAAACCCATCGCAGAGCCTATTTTGCAACTGTGTGGACAAAGTTTTGACTCACTGGTAAATAATCAACTCATATTGCTTTAAGTTTACTGACCTAAGCCTCTACTTTATGTCTTTTAGCGCGAGATAGAATGAGCTGTATTTTCTTTGTATTAATTAACAATTTATTAAATACAGGGGGGTAAGCATCGTTTGATAGCTGAAATCTGACTATCTAAAGTCATGACAGATCCCCTCCCGATAAAAAATGTTAAACAACTGCTACTTATCCCTATTATGAACCGTTAACATTTTTTATGTTTGCCATAATGATAAAAAAATATCAATTTCGAATAAATCGTAAAGCAAAACATGATGTTATGTTTTTGATTTGGGTTTGGGTATTTATTTCCTTCGAACATGCATTATTTCAAGTTATTGTTTAAATTGATAAAAAAAACTCTCTGTTCATATTTATTAACAGCTTTAGTCATTACATTTGATTAACTTTTGCGCTTACGGTGTTTCAAATGTTGATTAGTTGTATTAAATGTGATTTTATTGCACCTGCAATTGAGTGTTTGTAGTCAATTCGTTGCAACCCCTCATTCGATAGACACCTAAAATGGTCGTCAATATTATAAGAAAGACATAAAAGTCCAGGGAGATAGACAATGCATAAGAACGTATTAGCTAAATCAGTGCGCTTAGCACTGATCGGTGGTGTAGCTGCAACTGCAACTGCATTCGCTGCACCAGTAGCTTTTGCTGCTGAAGATGGCGCAAAAGTAGAACGTATCGAGGTAACTGGTTCACGTATTAAGCGTTCTGACCTTGAAGGCGCTTCGCCAGTTACCGTAATTACAACGGAAGATATGAAGATGGAAGGTAACTTTACAGTTGCTGACGCACTTCGTAACAGTAACTTAAACTCTTTCGGTTCATTCTCTGAGCGTTCAGGTAGTTCTGCACAATCGCAAGCAACGATTAACTTACGTGGTGCTGGTTCAAGCCGTACCCTAGTACTTATCGATGGTAAGCGTTTCCCAGGTTCACCAACGCTAGGTGGTGCATCTGCTAACTTGAACGCTATCCCAATGGCCGCAGTAGAACGTATTGAAATTTTAACTGACGGTGCATCTTCTACTTATGGTTCTGACGCGATTGCTGGTGTTGTTAACATCATCATGAAAAAGAACTATCAAGGTATTGAATTCAACGTTGGTGGTGGCTCACGTGACCAAGACGGTGGTTTGACAAGTAAAGAATTCTCGGTTGTCGCTGGTTATCAAATGGACAAAGGTAACATTACTTTCTCATTTGACCACCAAGACCGTAAAGGGATCTCTGACGCAGACCGTCCATATACGGCAGCAAGCATGACAGACTTCAATGGTGATGGTGAAATCCAAGCCTATGAAGAAACTGCTGGTTGGAGTATCTATGGCGCAACAGTTGCGGCACCTGATTTCTCTACTACTCAAGCATCACTATTATGTGATGACTTAGAATCAGAATACGGTTCAAATGTATTCCAAACTGTTAAAGCAGACAACGATTGGGGTGGAGCTGGTTCTACTTACTGTATGTATGCGTTTGCTAACGTTTCTTATAACAAAGCCTCTACAGAGCGTAATACAGTCTATGTTGATGCTAACTATGAAATTGCTGAAGACGTAGAATGGTTTGGCCGTGTTATGGTAACTCAAGGTAACTCGTTTGGTCGTTATGCGCCTCCAGCTGCAGCTTGGAATAGCATGGCTGCAGACAACCCGCATAACCCATATGGTGAGGAAACTACTGGTTACTTCCGTTGGGTTGGTATTGGTACTCGTGATGGTAACGTAGACGATTATAACCAAGATTACCTTACCGGTTTACGCGGTACTATCAGTGCACTAAACGATGCTGAGTGGGAAGTTTACTACCATCACAATATCGCCGATAACAAGTCTATCGGTGAGTACTACTTAAGCTATGCCGGTCTTGCTTATAACCAAGCAAATGATATTGATTTAGGTTCTGAAGCTGGCATCAATAATATGAAAGCTACAACCTTAACTCAAGGTCGTGCCACATTTGATCAGTACAGTGCAGGTCTTGGTTTTGATGCGTTTGAATTACCTGCTGGTGCCGTTGCACATTATGTCGGTATGGAATATTTTGACCAACAGTATAGTGAAGTGTATGACGCTCAGTCAGAAGCTGGCTTGATTGGTGGTAGCGCGGGTAACTCTGCAGGCGGCGATCGTCAAGTATGGGCAATGTTCTATGAAGCGGTTCTACCGATAACAGATGACGTTGAATTAAACCTTGCGGCTCGCTACGATGATTACAGTGATTTTGGTAATAACTTTGCGCCTAAGGCCTCTGTTCGCTGGCAAGCACTGGAAAACGTTGTCGTACGTGCGTCGTACTCTGAAGCGTTCCGTGCTCCAGCATTAGATCAGTTATATGCGGCAACCACATTCAGCGCTGAAAGTGGTAAAGATTATCCATTCTGTCAACAATCAGGTACTTCTGATGCCGATTGTAGCGAAAAACAGTACGATACTTACATTCGTGCTAACGATACCCTAGGTCCAGAAACGTCAGAATACATCAACTTTGGTGTAGCATGGGATATCATTGATGACATCGGTATTAAGGTTGATTACTTTAACCTCAATATTGATGATGTAATCAGTCAACGTACTAACACCAACGTAATGCGTGGTATTGCTGCGGGTACGCTGGAAGAAAATGAAACTTTCTATGTTAACCGTGCTCCAACTACGGATGGTTCATTAGGTCGTGCTTTAGAAATTGGTACTGGTTACGGTAACACTGACAAGTTAGAGATTACTGGTATAGATGTCGCGTTAAACGCGAAGTTTGAAACAGCAATTGGTGATATTGGCTTTAACTGGAACAACAGCTTCGTGCTAGAATACATCGAAGAAGTTGAAGCTGGCGGTGAAGCGATTGATACGGCTGGTTGGAATGGTTCACCAGACTATAAGTCTAACTTTACCACTAACTACAGCATGGGTGACCATCGTGTATCTTGGAACATGAGCTACACAGCTTCTACTTATGAAGATGATGACACAGGTAACTTAGATTCTTGGTTAATCCACAATCTAAGTTATGTGTATGATGCGGGTAACTATGGTTCACTACTGTTAGGCATCAATAACCTAACAGATGAAGATCCAGTGTTGAGCTCTTTTGGTACATACGATAACGCTGATCTGTATAACAACTACGGTCGTGAATATCGTGCAAGTTATACTCTTAAGTTCTAAATTCTAATAGCTCATTAATTAGATACAAGAAAGGCTCCTTCGGGAGCCTTTTTATTTAGTCTATTATGAAACCTCAGCTAGGATAATAAACGATTATTAAACCGCTCTTTGTCCTGCGGTCTGCGTTGCTTTGACTTGTCATCGACACGCGATTAACACATAAATGTGGCTTATTAGCAAAACTAATGGCAAGTTTGATATTGTGGACTTGAAATAAACCCGTTGTTATCGATTTACCTCATCTCCCATCTCGAGTTGAGCTTATTTAGCAATATGTTGTGATTAATTGAGGAGATCAAATGAATAATCACTGGAGTGAATATTGGCAACAAGGACACACAACTTCATTCGGTGAGGCAATATCAGGTAATTATGAAGGGATATTGAAAAGTGTTTGGCAACCGATATTTAATGGTCTAAATGAAGATTTTTTGGTAGTCGATGTTGGCACGGGTAATGGCTCTTTACCTCTTTTATTGCGTGACGGATTATTAACCAGTGAGTTAACCGGTAAAGTGATTGGTGTCGATTTAGCTGAAGTCAGTTTAGTTAACTCGGAAAATCAAAACGGCCATAAAATCGACATAGCCTTAATGTCTAATACTCGCTGTGAACAACTCCCTTTTGAATCAAATTCTGTTGACCTTTATATATCTCAATTTGGTTTTGAGTATTCAAACGTTCAAAAGTCACTTGAAGAAGCGACTAGAGTGTTAAAAGATGGTGGTCAGTTTGCCATTGTTTTTCATCATAGCCGTTCAATGATCCTTAACCGAAATAGAAAGATTTTAACCTTAATAGAAAAAGAAGAAGTTAATTTACTGATTAATTGTTTAACTAAAATGGCCAATGCCATGGGCAATATCACTAGTCAAAAAGATGTTGAGCGGATTAAGAAAGACCCTAAATGTGAAGATATTAGAACAGAAATTAATCATTTGATTAAATTGTTAGTCGTTTTCGATGAAGCCGCTGCCCAGGATTCTGATTTAATGCGTTTTGTGGCTGAATTTTTTAAGGCCGGATTATTTTGGCCTGTTACAAAAAAAATGCAATTTATTGAATTTATTACAATACAAATGGAAACGTTAAGACTACGATTAACTGAATTGATCAATGCTTCTTTTGATGAATCTAAATTGGCACTCTTTGTCGATAAACTCTACCAAAACAATATGATGTTAAATGAACTTAAAGTACTTAAAAGTGAACAAAATGAAGTTTTAAGTTGGTATTTACATGCTACAAAATTTATTTATCAATTAGAAAGTAGATAAATAGAAGGTAAAGTTGTGTTGCCGTATTTTTGTAACTAACTGAATGAAAACAAATAATTTTTTTATATTAGCATTAAATTATCACGCATTTATGTTAAAGACGTTTGATTATTAACCTTTCGTCAACATTGACCGCTTTAACTGTTCTTTCCAGTAGTTTTTAAACTTTGTAAATGTTGACATAGGTCGACATTTTGTGAAATGATGCCAGCGGGTCTACACTTTAACCGGTGTAGAAAAGGGAAGAAAAACTAACAATCACAAGAAAAAGACGTACTTAGTTGAAGTAACATTGATTAACAATTTTAGATCAAGGTTATTTTGCAGAGTTGAACTTTTTAATTCACTTCAAATTGGTTGGGAACTATGTCCAAGGTAAGCAATAGAACAAAAATCGCTACTGCACTTGTTGGCGCTCTGGCTTTAGCTGGTAGCAACTTCGTTGTTGCAGGCCCTCTCGCTGAGGTTCAAAAAGCCGATAGCAGTCTTAATGCTGCATCAGCTGCGTCACAAAAGAAAGTCGACAAATATTTCGACCAAGCACAAGACATGCTTTTTGAGTATAGCAACGTTGCTGATGAGCGTGAATCACTGACATCATACAATGATTACGTTGCGGGCTTAGTAGCTGATCAACAAAATTCACTAGATTTAATTCAGACTGATATCAACGGCGTAGATAAACTTCGCCAGGGTGTTGTGCCATTAATGTTTAAAATGGTCGATGCTTTAGAGCAGTTTGTTAATTTAGATTTACCTTTTAATTCGGAAGTTCGTCATAACCGAGTTGAAAATCTAAAAGATATTCTTAATACCGCAGAAGTTACATTGGCAGAGAAATATCGTCTAATACTTGATGCTTATAGCATTGAGCGTGAGTATGGTAATTTTGTTGCAGTTCATACAGGTAAGCTAGACCTAGACGGCAAAGAAGTCTTAGTTGATTTCTTTAATTTAGGCCGTGTTGCTCTCTATGCCCAGAGTTTAGATCAGAAAATAGCATGGATGTATGATGCTGATGCGAAAACCTGGAATAAGTTAGAAGACAGCTATCTACGCGACATCACGAAAGGTATTCGTATTGCTCGTAAGCAAGGCGCATTAGACCTATTCGCATTACCAATTCCTGCTGCGGAGACTGCACAATAATGAAGAAGTTAATTACATCAGTGCTACTGGCTGCAACTTTCTCTTTAACAGCTGGTATGGTTTATGCTGCAGATGCACCAAAAACTATCGACCAATTGTTACAACAAGTTAAAGCAGACCGAGCTAGCGAAGGTAAGTCAAACGTTAAGCGTGAAAAAGAGTTTCAGGCTGAGCGTGGTGATAAAGCCGCATTGCTTAAACGTGAAAAAGATGCTTTATCTGCTGAAAAGCAACGCGGTAAAGATTTAAACCAAGCCTTCTTAGATAACGAGCGTAAAATTGCTCAGTTAGAAGAAGACTTAAAAACTGCTCAAGGTGACTTGGGTGAGATGTTTGGTGTTGTTAAAGGCGAAGCCGGTGATTTTTCTGGTAAGCTAGCCGCGTCTAACATCAGTGCTCAGTACCCTGGTCGCGATACTTTTATTGCTGAACTAGGTGCACGTAAATCACTGCCTAAAATTGAAGAGTTAGAGCAATTTTGGGAAGCACAATTATTTGAAATGGTTGAGTCAGGTAAAGTTGTTAAATTCGATGGTGATGTTACGGCCATTGACGGTAGCGTAGTGAATACTGCTATTCACCGCGTCGGTCCTTTTAACTTAACGGCCGAAGGTAAATATGTTGTTTACAAACCTGATCTTGGTTTAATTCAGCAATTATCACAGCAGCCTGAAGGCTACCAAGTGAGCGCTGTTGATTCGTGGGAGAACACCACTTCAGGTGTCGCTCCTTTTTATATCGATCCGGCCCGCGGCGTGTTATTAAACATCTTTACTAATAAAGCTAGTATAGAAGATCGTTTAGAAGCCGGTGGTACTATTGGTTATATCATTCTTACCTTGTTAGCAATCGGTGCGTTAATTGCTGTTGAGCGTTTAGTGACTCTGACTCTTGTTGGCGGTAAAGTTAATCGTCAGCGTAAGAGCATCGAAAACCCTGGCAACAATCCTCTAGGCCGTATCTTAAAAGTATATCAATCGAATAAAGACGTTGATGTTGAAACGCTTGAACTCAAACTTGATGAAGCTATCTTAAAAGAAACACCCGCTTTAGAAGCGCGTATTTCAATTATCAAAGTGATTGCGGCTATTGCTCCTATGATGGGTCTATTGGGTACGGTTACCGGTATGATCGCAACCTTCCAATCTATTCAATTATTCGGTACTGGTGACCCTAAATTGATGGCTGGTGGTATTTCTATGGCGCTTATTACTACTGTTCAAGGTCTTATTGCTGCATTGCCTCTAATGCTGTTACACGCAATCGTAGTTGCTCGTAGTAAGTCTATCGTTCAAATTCTTGAAGAGCAAAGTGCTGGTATTATTGCAGAACATGCTGAGAAGAGGGCTGACTAATGATGCTAATCCTGATGGACGTATGGGATTCCGTCAGGGGCTTCATGGCCTCGGGAGGCGATGTCCTCTGGTTGGTTGCAGCAGTGCTATTCCTGATGTGGGTGTTAATGCTTGAGCGTTATTGGTATCTAAATTGGATATCACCAAAACAACATCAAGCCGTGATAGCCTCTTGGGAAGCAAGAGAAGAGACAACTTCTTGGCATGCTCACCGTATCCGTGAAGCTTGGATATCCCAAGCGAGACAAGATTTGAATGCACGTATGCTGTTAATCAAAACCTTAGTAGCCATTTGTCCAATGATTGGTTTATTAGGTACTGTAACCGGTATGATTTCAGTATTCGATGTGATGGCAATTCAGGGGACGAGTAATGCTCGTTTAATGGCTGCTGGTATCTCTATGGCTACAATGCCGACAATGGCAGGAATGGTTGCGGCGCTATCGGGTGTGTTCTTTAGCACGCGTTTAGACTCAAAAATGAGAATCAGTTTAGAAAAGCTAAAAGACAGCATGCCTCACCATTAGAGAGAGATTGAACATGGCACGTAAGAAGCATTCCACTATGGAAGAGGAAGCGCAAATTGATATGACTCCGATGCTAGACATCGTGTTTATCATGCTGATTTTCTTCATTGTAACAACATCGTTTGTTAAGCCATCAGGCTTAGACTACAACAAGCCGAAAGCGTCACAGGCTACGTCTAAACCATCGGCAAACATCTTTATTGGCATCAGCAAAAATGGTGTCATTATGATGGAAAACCGTCAGGTTGATATCGAACGTGTAACGGCTAACGTAGAGCGTATGTTAGCTGAAGCACCTGAAGCAGCTGTATTGATTCAAGCAGACAAAGACTCTTTACATGGTTTAGTCGTTAAAGTACTTGATAACGTTAAAGCGGCCGGTATTGACAAAATTTCAGTATCAGCGGGGAATGACTAATATGCTAAGAGCACTCGTATCAATAATCATTGGTGCTGCAGTGACTTTTGGGCTGTTTGCTTTCATGGCTTTTCTGGTCGGTGGTGGTGCACAACGCAACGCTGACTCAGAGGAAACCCCTGTTATTGAAATTACGATGGATAAACAGGATTCGAAGGCACAGAAAAAACCAAGGGTTACACCTAAGCCACCTCCACCACCGGAGCAGCCGCCTAAGCCGGATACTACTCCGCCTGATACATCATCTAATATTGATACCAATATGGCGTTCAATATGGGTGGTATAGAATCTGGTGGGCCCAGTACTGGTTTTAAACTCGGTAACATGATGACCCGCGATGGTGATGCTACCCCTATTGTTCGTATTGAGCCTCAGTATCCGATTGCTGCTGCTCGTGATGGTAAAGAGGGTTGGGTTCAACTTAGCTTTACAATCAACGAACTCGGTGGTGTCGATGATGTTTCTATTATCAAGGCTGAACCTAGACGTTTATTCGATCGTGAAGCAATTCGTGCATTGAAAAAATGGAAATACAAGCCAAAGATTGTTGATGGTAAGCCATTAAAACAAACAGGTATGAAAGTACAGCTTGACTTCACACTAGAGAAAGGGAGGTAGATAATGCGTAAAGTTACTAGTATCGCTACAGTGTTATTACTTTCAGTCTGTGGAAGTGCATTGCTGTCTAACTCTGTAGTTGCTGCTGAAAAGTGTGAAATTGACACCCGTCAATCTCGTGCTGTGGGCGATAGCGCTGCAAAAAAAGTTCAAAAATCTTTTAAAGCGTATACAGAAGGTAATTTAGACGAAGCAATTGCAATTTTGCTTGAAGCTAATGCTAGAAACGATTTCGACAAAGCGTATGTCGATCGTATGTTAGGTAACTTCTATGCTGAAAAAGGTCAGATGAAAACAGCTATCAAGTTTTTAAAGACTGCTGTAGATGCTGACATTCTTGGTGGTACCGATCATGCTGCAACAATGCGTTTGTATGCTGATTTGTTACTACAAGAAAAAAAGTTTAAAGAAGCAATTCCATATTATTATAAGTGGATGGACTTTACCTGTAACTCTGATGCGCAAATGTATCGCAGAATTGGTATTGCCCACACTGAGTTAAAAGAATGGAATAAAGTGCTTCAAGTTGCTGATAAGGGATTATCTTTATCTGAAACACCTGATAAAGGTCTGTATCAGATGAAGTTAACTGCTTACTTTAACCAGAAAAAGTACAATGAAGCCGTAAAAGTATTAGAAACTATGGTGCCGTTGTTCCAAGACGATAAACGTCTCTGGGTTCAGTTGGCTCAATTTTACTTGATGACTGAAAACTATGATAAATCACTCGCAACATACGATTTGGCATACAAGAATGGCTTTTTAGAGACAGACAGTAACATTACTCGTTTGACTCAATTGTTAGCTCAAAAAGGCGCGCCTTATAAAGCTGCTACGATTTTTGAAAAGCACATGAAGTCAGGCCTTATTGCTGAAAACGAGAAGAGTTTTTCAACACTTGCTGGTTTTTATCATAATGCTAAAGAGTTAAAAGAAGCCGCTTACTATTATGGTAAAGCAGCTGCTGTTAACAACGAGGGTGATTTGTTTTTAAAACAAGGTCGCATCCTTTCTTTAGACCAAAAGTATCTAGATGCCATTCCTGTGCTTAAAAAAGCACTTGATGCAGGCATTGATAATCCTGGCGAAGCTCAATTTGAGTTAGCTTTATCATACTTAAGCCTTAAAAAGTACAAGTCTGCTTATCAGCGTGCACTACTTGCCGCAAAAGATGAAAAGACTGAACGTAGTGCTAAGAGCTATATTTCTTACATCAAAGAAAAAGCCCGTATTCACAACGTAACACTTTAATCTAAGCTTGATTTAAAAAGCCCCTTTTAGGGGCTTTTTTATTAGCTAGTAAAAATAATAGAGTCATTTTTTTGGCCCGCTTATTTTATTGTGTGAATAGGTTGAATATTACAGCGTGAAATCTACCGAGCGACGTTAGGGTACTATTAATTGTTAGTTTGTGTGTTTTTTGTTGAAGTTTTGTTTCTTGTAAAGCTAGCCAAAGATACAATGGTTGTAACTTGTCGATTTTAAGACTTTTTCATTTAGATTGAATCGCTGCAATGGGATAAATCAGACCACTAATATTAAGCCTTTGACTCTATTAGGGTAACAAGGCGTGAGTTAATTTGTGTTAAGGAATAATAATAATGAATAAAACATTGTTGGCGTTAACGGTGTCCTTACTATTGGCCACTCAAGGTTGTTCAGAAGGCTCGACGGTTTCTTCTACGTCTGAAAAGACCTCAGAGTCTAGCGCCGCCGTTATGCCTCAATCTGCTTCAGAGCAGTATTTAGCGATGGTTGATGATTTTTTTAATGCTCAGTTAAAGCTTGAACCCATTTATGCCACCTTTGTTGGGGTTAACGATTATAATGACCAATTTGGTGGTGCATTAACTGAAGAGTACTTAGCGGCCCGTCATGACTTGAATAGTCATTACTTTAGCCAAGCTAAAACCATTGATGTTGAGAAGCTTCCTGCTTCACTTAAATTGAGTTACGACATGTTCATTTATGATCGTAACATGGCGCTTATAGGCGAAACCTATCCAGAGTATTTCTTACCTATTAATCAGTTTTCTAGCACAGTATTTACCATGGTGCAGCTGGGAAGCGGTGAGAGTGCTCAACCATTTAAGACTGTTAAAGATTACCAGAATTGGTTATTACGATTACGGGGTTTTATTAACTGGACTAAGCTTGCACAGCAGCGGATGGATGAAGGTATTGCCAGTAAAGTGGTATTACCTCGAGTGCTTGTCGAACGCATTATTCCTCAGTTAGATGCCCAACTTGTTGCAGATGCAGAAAGTAGCTTTTTTTATTCGCCAATAACCTTGCTACCTGACGATTTTACAAACGCACAAAAATCAGCATTAACTATCGAATATACACAACTTATCAATACTGAGTTATTACCTGCATTGACTCAGTTACGTGACTATGTGAAGAATGTCTATTTGCCGAACTCTCGTGCTTCAGATGGTTGGTGGGGATTGCCAAATGGTAAAGACTGGTATCAACATTTAGCCAATAGCCACACCACAACAACCCTATCCGTGGATGAGATCCACCAAATTGGTTTGTCTGAAGTGGCTCGTATTTTAACTGAAATGGACACGGTAAGAGAGCAAGTTGGTTTTAAAGGCGATTTAAGCGCTTTTTTTGCTTCTTTATCGTCAGAATCAAAGTATTTTTTTAGTGACAAACAAGATCTTATTGATGGTTATATGACGATTAAAGATCATATTAATCAGGTTTTACCAGAGTATTTCAATGTGATGCCCAAAGCGGATTATATTGTAAAACCTGTGGAAAGTTTCCGCGAAAAATCTGCCGCTGGTGCATCGTATGAATCACCTGCAGTGGATGGTTCTCGCCCGGGTACTTTTTATATCAATACCTACAACTTAAAAGCACAACCTAAATGGGGTATGACAACCCTTTCTTTGCATGAAGCAGCACCTGGTCATCATTTTCAGATTTCGATTAAGCAAGAGTTAACTGACGTTCCACAATTTCAACGTTTCCAGGGTTATACCGCATTTGAAGAAGGCTGGGCACTGTATGCAGAATACTTAGGTGTTGAGATGGGCGTATTTAGCGATCCATATCAGTACTTTGGTAAGTTATCAGATGAAATGTTGCGGGCAATGCGATTAGTGGTTGATACGGGGCTTCATGCAAAAGGTTGGAGTCGTGAGCAAGCAATTCAATATATGAAGGACAATTCGCCTATGGCGGAGTCGGATATCATTGCTGAAGTGGAGCGTTACATGGCTATTCCTGGTCAAGCTTTGTCATATAAAGTGGGCCAACTGACTATTTTAAGATTACGTGCCGATGCAGAAAAAGCCCTTGGTGACAAATTTGATCTTAAAGGTTTTCATGACCAATTGTTAACATCAGGATCATTACCGATGGCCGTGATGGAAAACAAAATTGCCGATTGGATTAAAGCTGAATCAGCAAAATAAATGACGAACAGGTGTGGTGACTTAATTATGTCATCACCTTGTCGTTATGTTAGTGTTATTTTTATTTAATATTACATTTTTAGGAGCGATATTATGGTACAAGCAACGGCTAGACACCTACTCGTAAGCACCCAAGATCAATGCGAATCACTCAAGCAACAGATCGAAGCTGGTGCAGACTTTGCCGAGATTGCTAAGGCAAACTCTTCTTGTCCATCTGGGGCGCAAGGTGGTGATTTAGGTTCTTTTGGTCCTGGAATGATGGTTAAAGAATTTGATGAAGTGGTGTTTAGCGCGCCATTAAATACGGTTCAAGGTCCGGTAAAAACTCAATTTGGTTTTCATTTACTTGAAGTCACTAGCCGCAGCTAGCGCGTAGTGATTATGTGATATCGAATGGCAGCCTAGGCTGCCATTTTTATTAATGAACTAAGAGAGGATGTATGCAAATAAATCTTTATAGTGAGCGCTTGAAATTGCGACATTTACAAAGTAAAGATTGGGAGCATTTTCTACGCTTACATCGTGATAAGGGTATCAATCAACATATCCGAAGTATTGAATCTGAATCGGAAATTGTTGCTAAATTTGAGCAGCGCAAAGCGATATGGCAATTTGGATCTGGAGACTGGTTATCTCTCGTTATTGAACGGATCGACACCAATGAATTTGTGGGGCTTATTGGTTTTAGATGCGACGATGCAGAATTAAGACGCGCCGAAGTAGGCTACCTTGTAGCACCAGAACAGCAAGGTTTAGGGTTTGCAAGTGAAAGCCTGCAAGCCTTAACGGATTGGGGGGCGTTACAATTTAGTATGCATAAATACATTGGTATTTGTGCTCAAGAAAATACCGCATCACGTAAGGTACTAGAGAAGGTTGGTTTTATTCTTGAGGGAACATTAAGACAGAATAGCTGCATTGATGGAATATGGTCAGATGACTGCTGCATGGGATTACTAACAGCACAAAGAGAGTAGCCCTTTTTTCTCATTCTGGCTTGCAAGTTAAAATAAAATCTTCGTTGTACTATATTCTAACGGGCATTTGTCACATAATGCGTAATACAACTGAAAACAATTCTCGTTAACAAGTGAAACTTTGATCTAGATTTGAGTTTAACTGTTTCAGTTCATATAAAATTTTAACGTTATTAATGTAGTTGAAGGTAGTGTTACATGAAGCTGAGTGAACTTAAGCCTGGTGATCAGGCGATTATCTCTGAAATCGGTCAATTAACGTTACCGCAAACTGTCAAACGTAAATTGTTATCTATGGGCATTACACCCAACACTCGTTTTCATTTTATACGTCGAGCCCCTATGGGCTCGGGTGTTGAGTTAGATTTACGTGGCAGTAAATTATGTATGCGTTGTGATTTAGCCGATATTATCGAGGTAGTTCTAAAAAATGACTAAACAATTTCACTGTGTCACCGTGGGTAACCCCAATGCAGGTAAATCGACTCTTTTTAATGCACTTACAGGTGCAAGCCAGCAGGTTGGCAATTGGTCGGGTGTAACCGTAGAAAAGAAAACCGGTAAGCTTAGTTACTCTGGTACTGATGTTTTTCTTACCGATTTACCGGGCATATATGATTTATTACCCGCAGGTAATAGCTGCGATTGTTCATTAGATGAACAAATCGCCCAGGCCTATCTTTCAAATCAACAAGTGGACGCCATTATCAACTTAGTTGATGCCACAAACGTTGAGCGTCATCTGTATTTAACCACCCAATTACGTGAGTTAGGTATTCCGGTTATTGTTGTCATTAACAAAATTGACGCAGCTAAAAAGCTGGGGATCAATATTAATGCAGATGACATGTCGGCACGACTTGGTTGTCCAGTCGTCGCAATTTGCTCACGTAAGCAAGCCGATGTTGAACATCTACAGACTGAATTATTGGCATTATTGAAAAAAGGCGACACAACATCATCGTTATTATTGCAGTACCATGCTGATATCGAGGCAAGTGTCACAGCTTTACAGAAGCAAAATGACAGCCAAGGTCTTGTTGAGTTAAGCCGCGGACAAGCCCTTGCTATTTTAGCCAACAGTCATGGAAATGGCTGTGGTACCAGTGAAACGCAATTACACGACACGGTACAACAATGTACCCAGCGGGTAGAGCAAGCTGGTGAAGATATTGATATTATGATCGCGACGACACGTTACGATTTTGTGCAACAGGTGTTTGAAGCTTCAGTCAGTCAAGGTACACACGTTAGTGCCACTGATAGACTCGACAAGGTGGTGTTGCACCCCGTTTTGGGCATCCCAATCTTCTTGTTTGTTATGTATCTGATGTTTTTATTCAGTATTAACGTGGGTAATGCATTTATTGACTTGTTTGATATTACCGCGGGTGCCATTTTTGTTGATCATTTTGGGGCTTTGCTGTCGTCAATGGGCTCACCTGATTGGCTAGTGACGATTTTAGCTGGCGGTGTTGGCCAAGGTATTCAAACGGTCGCGACGTTTATACCGGTTATTGCAGCGTTATTTTTAGCCCTCTCGGTACTTGAAGGCTCTGGTTACATGGCTCGTGCAGCTTTTGTCGTTGATGGTTTAATGCGCCGTATTGGTTTGCCGGGCAAAGCCTTTGTGCCGATGATTGTTGGTTTTGGCTGTTCCGTTCCTGCCATTATGGCAACGAGAACCTTAGGCAGTGAGCGTGAGCGGATCGTGACAGGTATGATGGCACCGTTTATGTCTTGTAGTGCTCGCTTGCCTGTTTATGCGTTATTCGCTGCCGCATTCTTTCCACAGTCGGGTCAAAACTTGGTGTTTTTACTTTACATCATTGGTATTTTTGCTGCGATTGGTACTGGTTTATTACTGCGTAAAACGGTATTGCCAGGTACAAGCAGTGCCGTTGTTATGGAGCTACCAAGTTACGAAATGCCTAAATCTAAAGCGGTGTTCTCTCGCACAACTAAGCGAACTAAAAGCTTTATTATGGGCGCGGGTAAAACCATCATTATTGTGGTGACGCTGCTTAACTTTGTTAATGCTATTGGTACTGATGGCTCTTTTGGGCATGAAGATAGTAAAGAATCATTACTCAGTGCTGCGAGTCAACAAATCACACCCTTTTTTAGTCCAATGGGGATTGAGCAAGATAACTGGGCGGCAACAGTGGGTATTATTACCGGCATTTTTGCTAAAGAAGCTGTCGTTGGGACGTTAAATAGTTTATACAGCACCGTCGATGGTGATGACGTAGAACTTGTGTCTATTTGGGATAGCGTCAAAATAGGCTTAGCCACCGTTCCGGCAAATTTATTAGGCATAGAGCCAGGTGACCCATTATCAATTGCAATAGCGGGTATTACTGATTTAGATGAAGCTGCGATGGCATTGTCTGTTGATTCCTCCACATTCAGTGCGCTTCAAACAGGCTTTAAAAGTCAGATAGCGGCATTTTCATACTTGTTATTCATCTTGCTTTATACGCCTTGTGTGGCCGCTATGGGGGCCTTGGTTCATGAGTTTGGTGCTAAATGGGCTCGTTTTGCTGCAATTTGGACGTTTTCACTCGCCTATGGTTCGGCGACCGTGGTTTACCAAGGCGCGACCTTTACTCAACATCCGTTGCAGTCTGCCAGTTGGATCGGTTTCTTTGTTGTGGCATTGATTGGGTTTTATCTCTGGTTAAATAAAAAAGGCAGAAAAGCCCAACAAATTATTCCTGGAATACGCATTATCACGGAATAGTTAACCTTAATCCTGTTTGATTTAAACCATAAACCCAGCTTTGCTGGGTTTATTTGCTTTATAAGGTTAACTTTTTCGATCCTAGTAGTTGTAACTACTTAAGTTCTGTAGGATCATCTATTTTTATTCATATTGCCATTGTGCGCCAAGAGGAATTCCATGAGTCATGTGGACACCGAAGTACGTCCAAGTAACTTCATTCGTAATATCATAGACGAAGACCTAAAAAGCGGTAAGCATAGCCAAGTACATACTCGTTTCCCACCAGAGCCTAACGGGTATTTACATATTGGCCATGCTAAATCTATTTGCTTAAATTTTGGTATTGCCAAAGATTATCAAGGTCAGTGTAACTTACGTTTTGATGATACAAATCCTGAAAAAGAAGACATCAATTATGTTAATTCTATTCAGGAAGACGTGCGCTGGTTGGGCTTTGAATGGTCTGGCGATATCCGTTATTCATCGAATTATTTTGAGCAGTTACACCAGTATGCTGTTGAGTTAATTACTAAAGGGCTTGCTTACGTTTGTTTTTTAAATGGTGAGCAAACAAGAGAATACCGGGGTTCATTAAAAGAACCGGGTAAAAACAGTCCTTATCGTGATACCAGTATTGAAGAAAACCTCACGCTGTTTGAAAAAATGCGTAAAGGTGAATTCAAAGAAGGCGAATGTGCACTGCGCGCCAAAATCGATATGGCATCGCCTTTTATGTGTATGCGTGATCCTATTATTTACCGTATACGTTTTGCCCATCATCATCAAACGGGGGATAAATGGTGCATTTATCCTATGTACGATTTTACCCATTGTGTTTCAGATGCGATTGAAAATATTACTCATTCAATTTGTACGTTAGAGTTTCAAGATAATCGTCGTTTATACGATTGGGTATTGGATCATTTAGACGATTTTAAAATCCCGGATCGTACGCGTCAGTATGAGTTTTCGCGTTTGAATCTTGAATATACTCTGATGTCTAAGCGTAAGTTGAATGATCTAGTCGTACGTAAACTCGTCACCGGTTGGGATGACCCAAGAATGCCAACGATTGCGGGCTTGCGTCGTCGTGGTTATACGGCTGCATCTATTCGTGAGTTTTGCTCACGTATTGGCGTCACCAAGCAAGATAATTTGGTTGAAGTAGGCATGTTAGATGCTTGTATCCGTGAAGAGCTTAATGAGCATGCTCCTCGAGCAATGGCAGTGTTAAGACCGATAAAAGTCGTCATTGAAAACTATTCGAATACTGAAACCGAAACCATTATTGCTGCTGCTCATCCAAACAATGAAACCATGGGAACTCGTGAGCTGACATTTGGGCGTGAGCTATTTATTGACGTCGCAGATTTTAAAGAAGAGGCAAATAAGCATTTTAAACGACTGGTTTTAGGTAAAGAAGTCCGTTTACGTAATGCTTATATTATCAAAGCAGATCGGTGTGATAAAGACGCTGATGGTAATATCACAACGGTTTATTGTACCTATGATGCAGATACTTTAGGCAAAAATCCTGCTGACGGTCGTAAAGTAAAAGGGGTTATTCATTGGGTTGAGGCATCAACAGCGAAACCTGCTGAGTTTCGTTTGTATGAACGTCTATTTACCAATGTAAATCCTGCGGCTTTTGAAACGGTCGATGAAGTCCTTAACCCCAATTCACTCACTGTGGTCAAGGGACTGGTTGAACCTAGTTTGGTCAATGCATCGGCTGAAAAAACCTACCAGTTTGAACGTGAAGGTTATTTCTGTGCTGACAGTAAAGATTCTAGCGCTGAACATTTAGTGTTTAACTTAACCGTACCGTTACGAGATACTTTTGCGTAATCAAGGTAAATAGTAAAAAAAGGCGCTGAATGCGCCTTTTTTATATCATTTTTTCAATAATCAATAATCAATAATCAACAATCAACAATCAACAATCAACAATCAATAATCAATAACTCATATAAGTTACCAATAAATTATTGCATCATTGGGCCTAAGCCAATACTCCATAAAATCACACTACTTGCCATCAGTGCGACTAATAACACCAGACCAGCGGTCACTACTGAGCTTGCGTAAATAAAGCCTTTTTCTTCAGGGATATTCATAATAATAGGAACACCTGCATACAGAAGATAAACCGAATAGGATAAGCCAATTAGTCCGATGACCATAATGAACCATAGTACAGGGTAGAGTGCGGCTAGACCGACCATAAACAGGGGCGTCGCAGTATAGGACGCTAATTCAAGAGCTTGTGTATAGGTTGGATCTGCATCAAACGTCCTACCCATCCAAAAGGCTAAATAAGCAAGCGCCAAAACGCCAATAATTAAACCAAAATACATCGCAATTGACATCAGTAGTGCGCTTTGTGATGTAAGAAATAACGGTTCTCCAACGCCAGGATTCCAACCAATGTGTGCCGTTGCAAAATAAGCACAAATTGCCGGGATAAGTGCGATAAGCAGTATATGGCTCAAACTGCTTTTTAGCGCTTCATGATTTTTTTCAATTTTTTGCCACTCTTGTTTCGGATGAGTGTACAGTCCCATTAAGTGATTCAATACCATTATAGTTATCCTTGTTTAGCATTTTTTGACCTAGTTCGCCAAACAACGACGAACTGACTACAGCTCTTTACCCACCGCCTTAATCAGTCCACATCTACTTATCAACAGGCGTTATTGTGTTGGCATCACACTGAGATGGTTCCATTGCCAACATCTATGTTGTTAAGTTATGACTCTATCCCAATGTAGAGTCATCATTTAAGGTGATCGATTGCATCTGTTACAAAATCGTTAAAATAAGCTGCTTAGCTTATTTATTAAACATAAATAGACTTTCGTCAAGTGGTATTACGTTTTTGACTTCAGAAAAGATCGTTATATAGGTAAAATAACCTTAGTTTTTTTGAAAGGATTATCCATCTTATGCAGCAATTACTGGTCCCTATTTATGACTTTCTAGGTTGTGAGACCCCAAACAGTTGGCTTGAACAAGCAAAACAACCTGAACAATTAACGCCACTGTTGATCGACCATTGCAACTGCGAGCTTAAGGCTGCTCAAACGGCTATTTTAATGATCCGCAAATATGCGATTGATAAAAGTAGTTCATATCTATTAAAGGCTTGGGCAAAACCTTATGAGGATTTTATCTATCAACCAGACCGTAATGTGCAAGCATTTTTGGCTCGTGATAGTAAAAAAAATGATATCACCAGTGAATTAGTCGCCAACAAAGACTTAACCAATAGTGCTGACTTAATGAGTAAAATGGTGCGCCTTACCAAAGAAGAGTTTCATCATTTTGAACAAGTCCTGCAAATTATGTCTGCACGCGGTATTGACTACCGTAATATTCGCGCAGGCCGTTATGCCAAACAATTAATTTCTCATGTCCGAACTCATGAGCCTGAGACCATGATTGATAAGTTGATTATTGGTGCGTTTATTGAGGCACGTTCGTGTGAGCGATTTGCCAAGCTTGCGCCGCACTTAGATGATGACTTGGCTAAGTTTTACACTTCATTACTTCGTTCAGAAGCTCGGCATTATCAGGATTATTTAGCTCTTGCTGAGGTTGTAGCAGGTAAAGATATTAGTGAACGAATTAATTATTTTCGAGAAAAAGAAATGCAGTTAATTTTGTCAGTAGATACAGAGTTTCGTTTCCACAGTGGAATACCGCCTCAATAATCAATAATGGCGCTATATAAACCAAGACTCACAGTTGATATCAATTCTGATACCTTCAAGTGAGCCTAGTTTGTTGCGGAAAAGGGTAATGTTACTAACTCACAACCTTTATCACTGACATTTAGCACGCTGCCTTGAGTATACCAATCACCGACCACCACACGTTGTTCTTGAGCTGTGAGCTGATGAATCGCGGGCCGATGTGTATGACCATGGATCATTCGTTGGCAGCCAGTACTTGCTAGTAGTGCTGTGACCGCGCTTGGCTCAACATCCATAATTTCGTGGTGTTTGTGCTGATTGTCTTGCACACTTGTTTGACGAATTTTAGCGGCAATGTTTAAGCGGGTCTTTTTAGGTAAGTGGGCGTAAACCCAGCGAACAAGTCCAAAACTTCGAAAGCGTCTGAATCGCTGATAAGCAATATCAAGTGTACAAAGGCTATCACCATGCAAAATCACGGTGTTAACACCGTACAAGTTGATACAATACACCTCAGGCAATATTTTCATACCTGCGCGTTGGCAAAATTGTTTGCCAACCATAAAATCACGGTTACCATGAATAAAGTACACTGGTAGGGTGTCTGATACCGTTTTGATTGCCTCCGCGATGGCAACACTAAAGGGTTCTGCAATATCATCACCCATCCACACTTCGAATAGATCGCCGATGATATAAAGCGCTTCAGTATTGTCTAAACCATGGTTTAGAAAATACACAAAGGCTTGAGTAATATCGGGGCGATCAACACTCAAGTGCAAATCGCCCACAAAGATTGTTTTTTTCACAATTACGCTTTAACGCTAACGCTTTTGATCACAATGGCTTCTAATGGCACATCTTGATGCATGCCATTGTTACCGGTTGCAACATTCTTGATTTTTTCAATAATATCTAAGCCTTCAACGACTTCACCAAAGACACAGTAACCCCAGCCTTGAGAGGTTTCTGATTTAAAATCAAGGAAGGTATTATCATTTACGTTAAAGAAAAATTGTGCCGTTGCTGAATGCGGATCAGACGTTCTCGCCATTGCAACTGTGCCTTTACGGTTAGATAAGCCATTGTTAGCTTCGTTTTTGATTGATGCTTTAACACTTTTTTGGCTCATCTCTTCAGTGAAACCACCACCTTGGACCATAAAACCGTCAATAACACGGTGGAAAATCGTACCGTCAAAAAAGCCATCTTCAACATACTGCATAAAGTTAGCGGCAGTGATAGGCGCTTTTTCTGCATTTAGTTGCAAAGTAATATCGCCGAAATTGGTATGTAAAGTAATCATGTTATCTCACTTGAAAAAATTGATTTGCGCGATTCTAACTTATCTTAAGTGCCGCTTAAAGTGCATTGTTCAAAACAGGTGACATCATGGTAGAATCTGAATTAATATTTCCCGTTATAAATTAGTGTAAAAGAGACCATTCGATGTTAAAGATTTACAATAGTATTAGCCGTGATAAACAAGAATTTATACCAATAAATCCAGGTAAAATCGGAATGTACGTCTGTGGCGTGACCATTTACGATTTATGTCATATTGGTCATGGGCGTACCTTTGTTTCGTTTGACATGATAGTACGTTATTTACGTTACCTAGGTTATGAGGTGAATTTTCAGCGTAATATTACCGATGTTGATGATAAAATCATCAAACGGGCAGCTGAAAACAATGAATCTTGTGAGTCACTTACTGAGCGCTTGATTGCCGAAATGCATAAAGATTTTGACGCATTAAATATGATGCGACCTGATTTTGAGCCTCGGGCAACGTTACATATTGAAGAAATTATCGATATGGTTGAGCGTTTACTGGACCGAAAACATGCCTATGTCGCCAGTAATGGCGATGTCTTATTTAGTGTTGCCTCGTTTCCTGAGTATGGCCAGTTGTCAGGTCAAAACCTTGATCAACTTCAAGCGGGTGCTCGAGTTGAAATTGATAATGCCAAACATAATCCGATGGATTTTGTGTTATGGAAAATGTCAAAACCCGGTGAGCCGACATGGGAATCACCTTGGGGACCTGGTCGTCCTGGTTGGCATATTGAATGTTCAGCTATGAACAGTAAACATTTGGGCTCACATTTTGATATTCATGGTGGCGGCTCTGATTTACAGTTTCCTCATCATGAAAATGAAATTGCTCAGTCTTGCTGTGCCCACGATACGCCTTATGTAAATTATTGGATCCACACCGGAATGGTGATGGTTGACCGTGAAAAAATGTCTAAATCATTAGACAACTTTTTTACCATTCGTGATGTGCTTAAGCATTATGATCCTGAAACGGTACGTTACTTTTTATTATCCGGTCATTATCGCAGCCAGTTAAATTATTCTGAAGATAATTTAAAGCAAGCTCGTTCAGCATTAGAGCGTTTATACACGGCGATTAAAGACTTAGACTTAACCGTCGACGCAGCTCCTGCTGAAGCGTTTGTGGCCAAGTTCAAGTTGGCAATGGATGATGACTTTAATACGCCTGAAGCGTATTCGGTTTTATTTGAGATGGTACGTGAAATTAACCGTCTTAAAATAACCGATATGACTGCCGCCTCTGCATTAGGTGTGCGTTTGAAGCAATTAGCGGATGTGCTGGGAATTATCAGCCAAACACCAGATGCTTTCTTTAAAGGTGAGGGCAGTGATGATGAAGTGGCAGAAATTGAAGCGCTTATTGTCGAGCGTAACCGCGCCCGCACCGAAAAAGATTGGCCCGCAGCTGATGTCGCCCGCGATCGCCTCAATCAACTAGGTGTGATCTTAGAAGACGGACCAAGCGGCACCACATGGCGTAAAAAGTAAGTCTGACATTGAAATGATCCTTTAGCCTGCATTTATGCGGGCTTTTTTATTGCTTCGTGTTGACCTTGTTTTACCAGTTCATCTAAGCAATCTAATGCATTGGTTGAATGTTGCCAAAATGTATTAGTTAATACTTGTCTTGTTTGTGGACTACAAAACGCTTGTCTTGATGAGTCGGCTACATTTAATGAGGGTTCAGCATTGGTGGCCATGTGTTTGAGCATATTTTGCAACTCGGCAAAGTTATAAACACTGGGCCCAGCAGCAGGAAGTTTCGCTACATAAGAATATTCACTTCTGCATTCGCTGTGATAGTGCGCCTTATCAAATGGAAAAAAAGCGATATCGCATTTGTATTGTAATGCATCAATGTAAATCGATGAGTAGTCAGTGATCAGTAAATCTATTTTGTTGATAATACCGTATATGTCGTCCCATTCGGTAATATTGATGATATTAGGGTATTGATCCAGTTCAGCCGCAAAATGCGCTTCATTTGGATGTAATCGCAGTAATAGTATTTGGTTTTGATCGATCAATTGTGTTGACAAGGCTTTAAAATTAATGGCCTCAGCATAAATGTTATTATTGTCATTGGTTAAGCTTGAATCACGCCATGACGGCGCGTAAAGAATAACGTGTTTAACCTCTTGATTAGTAAATGGTGTTTGATGATTATTGATTTGATAATAACGATGATAATCGGTACGAGGATTACCACAACAGAGAAACTGCTCGTCTGTCATTTTAAAGCCAGTGCGAAAAAGCCCTTTCACCGTATCACTGGCAGCAAGCATGAAATCGGGTTTGACGTACTGTTGATGATACAAGGCTTTAGCATTTAATTTTTGCGCCCATGTCGATGGATGATAAACCGAGTGTAACGGTCCATTACTGATATCAAATTCGATTTGTTTTAATGGTGAACCATGCCATAAATTAATTTTAATAGCACCCTTAGCAAAGTACTGATTAATATCACCAATATAACTATTATAAATATAGTATTTAGCCGTTAATGCATGAAAAACGCCCATTAAAGACCAACGATAATAAGCTAAATAGCCTTGTTGTGTTAACTGCTTAATGAGTGCTTTATCACCCGATATCCAAATCGCGGTAATGGTTTGTTGTCTTTGCCAATGGAGAAACAAGTATTTGCTATTATCTGCAAACTTGTTTTTATAGCAGCCCATGACCGCTTTATGTTGCTTCGGTATCAAACCTGACAAACAATAAAGCGTTTGAGTGATGAGTAATCTAATACATTGATTAACATAGCTAAATAACATGTTAATTCCTTATGCAATATTAGCGCTAACGGGATGATTTATTGGATCTGGAATCACTCTGTTGGCAAGATTATTCTTAATTTCTGTCGTTGAAATTTGTTGCGTGCGTTCAAGATAAAATACGTTACAGATATCAGATAAATCATCAAATTTACCTTTCCAGTCATCACCAATAGCAAAGATGTCAGCATTTAGCCGAATAATATCATTCCTTTTCTGGCGCCAATCGTTTTCAGCTATCACCTCATCAACATATTTACAGGCTGCGACAATTTCTTGTCGTTGTTGAAAATTGAAAAACGCGGCCTTACCTTTAAGCGCATTAAATTCGTCGGTGGATACCCCCACAATTAGCTTATCACCAAGCTTTTTTAAGCGTTTAAACAACCTCACGTGTCCAAAATGAAATAAATCAAACGTGCCGTAAGTAATGATAGTTTTCATGGAATACCTCAAGTCTTGATATATGAATTAACGAGCATTGATTGAGTGGGTTATTTGCCATAATCGACGCAGGTAACCTAGTTGACTTAATGGTTGAAACTCCATTTCAACCAATTCTATTTCTTCCTGTGGGGTCGTATCATTCAGTAGGATTTGTACCGGACCAAATACACCATAACGTGCATGTTGGTGACCCAGAGAACTTGCGCCAAAGAGCAATAGCTCACCTTTAACGACGAGCCACAATTGTGGCAACTTTGCCAGCACCGGAGCGTTGATGGCGATTTCAATCAAAGAGATAAGCTGTTGCTGATTATTACTGACGCAAATCCGTTTAATGGGATGTTTAGGCCGTTGAATACAAGCTACCAGTAAACTGATTAACATAATCGGTAGGGTTAATAGAATTAACAATGCCGCCACTAATCGGGTGATAAATGACACCTTGGTTAATTTCTTTACCTTGAGATGACATGTAGAAACAAGACTAGGATCGTTGACTTTAACCCAAGTGTTTTTGGCAATATCGATAATGTAATCTTGAGATACAATTTGATTGCTAACATTAAGGTTATTACCAATGTATGTATTG
This sequence comes from Shewanella sp. CAL98-MNA-CIBAN-0140, assembly GCF_040309905.1. Classification (NCBI taxonomy): domain Bacteria; kingdom Pseudomonadati; phylum Pseudomonadota; class Gammaproteobacteria; order Alteromonadales; family Shewanellaceae; genus Shewanella; species Shewanella sp. CAL98-MNA-CIBAN-0140. The sequence goes on along the minus strand of NZ_JBEOPI010000003.1, from coordinate 125,550 downwards.
GGTAATACGATACTATTGCTTAATTCGCTATTATCGATATAACAATGCTGGCCGATCACGATCGCACCATGACATTTTACCTTATTATTTAAATAGGTATTGGCTCCAATGTTGCCGTAAGTTTTTTGGTTTGCAAAACTAGGGTGCTGTGTTTGATGTTCAATTCTAAGTTGGTTATTTTTTTGCGCGGAATCAACTCTACGGCCTTTTAAGTCAAAGGTGTCGGCATGTTTAATAATATAATGGTTTGCGGCAACAAAATTGTCGATGCTGTCTAGATGGAAAGCCATACCGTGTAAGACTTGATTAATGGTTTTATCGTTATCTTTTTGGGGAGCGGCTAATGGCCAATTTAAATTGTGCCCATGTAAGCGGCCTTCGGGTAGCATTAATAGTCCAGGGTTTAGATCGCTCATTGAGGCTAGCACAAATGCTTGTTTAACCTGCTTGGCAAATTCAACAAAACGTCTAATACAAGGTGTGCGAACAATATCACCCCTCACGACTAATAGAGACTGATTAGGGTCTAATTTCATCCGTTTTAATACTGATTCAATATCTTCTTCTGGTTTGCTTAAAAAATATTCGATAGTTAAATTCCATCTAGCACCGTTAGCAACATGGGATTCAATTTCTGCAGCATTATTGGCGATGACTAATTTCGCACGGGTAATACCCGCTTGAGCAAGATCTTCAAGGGTATAGTCAATTATTGCTTTGTTGGCCACGGGTAATAACGCAGCACAGTATTGACGATTCAATGGTGCCAGTTCGGTCGCTGAACGGTTGGCAAAAATAATGGCTTGCATATCCTTACTCCTAGTATGCACCCCGGGCGAAAATAACTGCCGGAATGGTCTTAAATAATAACTTAATGTCTTTTATCAGTGATTGTTGGTAGATATAATCAACATCAAGTTCAACCTGTTTGTCGAATGGAATGTGAGATCGGCCAGATACTTGCCAAATACAGGTAATACCGGGTTTAACCATTAATCTTCGTCTATCTGATAACTGATATTGGTTCACTTCACTGGGTAATGCAGGACGCGGGCCAACTAATGACATATCGCCTTTAAAGACGTTCCAAAGTTGTGGTAATTCGTCAATTGATAGCTTACGGATCCAAGCGCCGATGTGAGTGATCCTAGGATCAGATTTCATCTTAAACAGCACCCCACCTTGCATATCATTCTGTGCAGTTAATTTAGCCAATCTAGCTTCTGCATCGGTAAACATTGAACGAAACTTAAACATGGTAAACGGTTGATTGTCTTGTCCTGCACGGGTTTGGCTAAAAAATACATTGCCTTTTGATTCAAGTCGTATCGCACAAGCCGTGAGTAATAAAAGCGGAGACAGCATCAGCAATAAGCTAGCCGACGCACTAATATCCAATAGCCTTTTGCTGATTTGGTTTAACTTTATTTTGCTGAAAAACCATCGTTGTTTACCCCATGATTTTCGCTGTGTGGTAGCGTCTAAAAGGTTGACGTTTATCGATGTCGCAACCAACGGATTTGCATTTTGAGACGGCGTTGATGCAAATTGCAATGTGGCTTTGTTTGCACTCTTATGCGCTAGTAATCGCTGCGCGATCAAATCAATTAATACCCGCAGAACAAACAATGGGTTGCCAATAATATATCGACGCCACATTCTCTTAGGCTCTTGCATTAACCGCCAAGTCCATTCCATTCCCATTTGACGAAGTGCCAAAGGTGCACGAGTGACCGCATCAGCATAAAAGTCGAATAACCCTCCGACACCAACGGCTGCTCCCACATTCAACTGATGCTGATGATTAGCTATCCACATCTCTTGAGTAGGAGCCCCCATAGCGACCAATAAAATTCCGCTATCAGACTGATTAATATGCTTAATGATGTCCTCAGTTTGATGAGCTTTAAAATAGCCATCTTGTATGCCAGCAATGCGTAATTGGGGATAACGTTTTGTCATGTTCGCCGCGGCTTTTTCTGCTACGCCAGGTTTAGCACCTAACAAATAAATAGATGTGCCATTTTTGGCTGCTTGTTCACATAAGCGTGGAAACATATCGGTGCCATTAACATTATCTTTAAGCACAATGTGGTTGTATTTACAGGCTAAGCGCAAACCACTGCCGTCAGCAAAAACATGCTTGGTTTGATTTAATACTTGGCGATACTCAATATTGGTATGGGCAATATTCATGCAGTCTGTATTGACGAATGCGAAAGCGTCACAGTTACGGCTTCGGCCACTGGTTAATAAGCTATCAATGGCTTGTTTCATGGTGACGTTACTAATCGCCACTTTGAGTAAGGTAAAATGGGTCTGGCTAGTGCAAACCATCTTTGATGACAAGGTATAACCTATTAAGCAACGAAGGGTTGTTAATATATAGCGGCTCACTGAGGCATTTAATTTCGGGTCAATGGTAAACTTGTCATAGGCAATACCCATTCTTGAGTGCATTTGGCTAAAGGACATTAAACCTGGACGGACTATATAGTCTTGATATTCCAATACCTCATATTGATATTGACAACCCACAAAGCCAAGCTCACCTTTAATCACATTAATGAGGCCTAACCAATAGGACCATTGCGGCTGAATAAATTGTAATAACGCGATAGGTTTTTCATTGCCGCTGTGTAAATAGACCACTTCAATCGCTTGAGCGTGCTGATATTTCAAGTAACAAGCTTTTAATAATAACAACGGACTGACCAAGAGTAGTAATATCAAGCTGATAATTGATTCAACTATTCTGACTGACCATGAAATGTTTTTGATGTGAGTGCGCATAAGCCACCTCGATAACCATTGTGGTACGGATAGGAAACTCGGTGAGTTTCCTAATGAGTTATCTAGATAATGCTTAAATCGTGCCACTATTTATAATGTTGATTTGTATGGGTTTATTTTGATTTGTTTGGGTTTGTTTCACCTGATTGCAGTTTGCAAAGCAGCTTGCAATCAGATGATATTGCTTGAATGAACCTTGTTATAAGAACGCGGATGACACGCCGTCACGGATAATCTTGTATTTTTGGATTAAACCAATGATTTTATGTCCTACACTTTCACACCAATGGTAGCAAATTGCCGGCAGTATCCATTGTAAATAAGCGGCACTCACAGTGCTAATTGTCCTGCCCATTTCATCGATTAGAATTTTAGGTGACGTTTGCAATGCTTGGGTGGCTAATTTGGCTGCCATTTTGCCATCTTTCATTCTTATTGCTTGACGAGCTAAATAACGTAACTGATAAGCTCGTGCAACATTTTCATGACGTTTTAATAGTTTAGGAGCAAAATATCTTGCCTTGTTGATCATTTGCTCCCAAGAGGCAAGCTGCTTTAGTAAGTTAGCGGATAATCCGCCATGGTTAAGTCGATAATAAGTTAACGGTTGCGGCAATCCTTCCATTTTCCACTTAGTGGTTGCCACAATACGCAGCCAACATTCGATATCTTCAGATTGACGAAATTTTTCATCAAAATAACATGAGTACAACTCATATTTGTATACCGCTTGAAAACGAATATCATCCAACGTTTCGCGACGGATAACGGGTGCTGAGCCATTACCAACCGGATTACGGCAAAGTAAATGTGCAGCATCAATATTAGTTAACTGTGGCATTTGGTAAAAATCAATCGTTTTGCCCTCATAGTTCATAAAGCTTGAACGTGAAAAGCTGATCCCCACCTTAGGGTTTTCGTCTAAATGGGTGCAGTGACGCTGCAGTTTTTCTGTATGCCACATGTCATCGGAGTCAATAAAGGCGACGTATTTACCTAAAGCATGACGAATTCCGGTATTACGAGCAGCTGCCAGTCCTTTGTTTTCAATATGATTAATGATACGGATACGAGGATCGATTATTTTCTGACAAATTCTCAGACTATTGTCCGTCGCACAGTCATTAATTATGATAAGTTCAAAATCAGTAAACGTTTGACTTAAAACAGATTCAATGGCTTGTTTTACAAATTTCTGCACATTATAAACGGGCATGATTACAGAGATTTTAGGGCTCATGATGATTCTCCTACAGGGCTTAATTGGAGAGTGCTTTTAAACACTCTTTGATAGCTATAAATACTCACTAGCGGTAACGTGATGAGATAGGTGACCATTACTGTTTGAGCTACGGCAACGAGGCTATATTGACAAGCAATACTGATGACCACGGCATATAGAGCGGTTAGTAATAGGTTGATTTTCAAATTGACTTGGCTTAAGCCATTAACGAGCAATAATTGACTAGCGGCTTCGCCTAATGGCCTTGCTAAACCACTCAGACACAAAAACAGGAATACACTCACAGCATCCGTTGCGAGCCATTTATCGCCATAGACCATGGGCACATACCAATGTGATAACAGGCTTTGTAATAAAATTATCGGGATGGTTATCGCCATAATGGCTGCAATGCTGCTGAGATATTTAGCACAAAGATCGCGTTGTAAAGAACTGCGTTGACAAAGGTGACTGTAAAACGCGGTGCCAAAACTTTGTATTAAGCCAAGGCTGATCCCTAAACTGATGTTATAAGCAAAAAAGTACACTCCGAGTGTCTCTACCCCCATAAAGAAACCAATTAGCAAGTAATCGATATTTTGTCTAAGGGTGGTGGTGAGATCGCTTAAGCTCACCGGAATACCAAAAGCTAACAACGAGGTTATTTTAACCAAGTTGATGTCCCTAAAGGTGTTCGAAGTAGACAGCGTTTGAGGAAGAGGATTTTGATAACGATGGATCGCAATCCAAATAAAAATAACCAGAACTTTGGGTAAAATAATGGCCCAAATTCCAAAGCCTAATAATGCCAATGTGGCCGTTAAAAACGCATCTATTAGGGTCTGCCATAAATTAGCTCTGCCCACAATACGCATATTATTTCTACGCAAATTTAATGTTGCATACTGCATACCCATTGGTAGAAATAAAAAGCTCGTCGCCATTAGCGCGATAGGCATAACCAATTGAGGAGATTGGTAGTAGTTCGCTAATGGAAAACTAATCGCCACCATAAGCAAAAAGGCAATGATGCAGACGATGATATTGACCCAGTTTGCACTGTTAAAGTGGTCGGAAAAGGTTTGATCATCCATGCGAATTAATGCCGCTGAGGTAATACGGCGAGTGGCGGTGCAAATGAGTTCAAATAGGGTGAGTACGATTGCTGCTTGGCCAAAAATTTCGGGCATTAATAAACGCGCTAAAATAACACTGGAAACTAAGCGGATCATTCGGCCACTAAATTGCGCAGAACCAAGCCACATCATACTTTTTCCCAACCCCGCAAAGCCTTGATTTATGAGTTGGCTTGATTGATATAACTTATTAACGTGCCAGTTTTTCATATTAATCCCACGGTAATTTACTGCATAGATGCTATGCCTCGTAGGGATTAATACATAAATTGTGCCATGTTTTAATGCATTGTTTTATATGGTTTATTTGTTTTTTTAATTGAGAATGGCGATTTGTAAAAGGTCGTGTTGCAGATTGCAAAAGCAAAATGCAACGTTCGATAGTCTGGAGGGAGTGAGCTTTATTTATTGAATCTGTCGAGAAAACCCTGTGATCCGGGCGGAGCGAAAGTCGCAGAGTAGTTCACTTAACGAATATCGCTAAGTGATAGACTTGATGAGTAAATGACCTTGATGAAATTGATTTACTGCTTGGTGTCAACAAGGTGCGATGGCGCGGTCGGTGGATCAATAAGCGCTTTGCCCAAAATGATCAACCCAGGCCAAAATAGATAAGCGAGAATTTCTAAGTTTTCACCAAAAGTGTATAGCATTAACAGCATCAGTATCGCCATGCCTACTTTTGCCAATGGGTGGGTAAAAATCCTCAGCAATAACACCACAAATGTCACTAGCATGGGAATAGCCAGTGCTATAGCCCCCACCAAACCTTTGACAAATAATAGCCCATACCAAGTATGGTGAGAACCAATTGGCATAAACTCCACCATATGCGGTCCTCGCTCAACAATACCATGACCAAACATAACCGCTTCGTTCCACCATCGTTCAACAGCAATATCAGCTAAGGACTGTCGAACCCGAGTGGAGTCTGCTCTGGCTCCTTTCACCGCAGCAATAGTCATGGTTATTTTATTCAGAATGGATTCACCAACAAATCCAGTCGCTAAAATGATAGGGCATAATATAAAGTACAGGAGTGGGGTACGGACAAATTTTAGCATCGAGAAGTAGCCAAATAAGGCCATATAGCAAATTAAGGCCAGCCGAGATTGAGACATTAGCACCATAAGTAAACTGCCAATAACCCCCCAACGTTTCCAACGACGAGAAGACTCTTGCAGTGCAAAAATAAAATATAAATTGCCCAACATCCCTAATGCGGGAGCCCAAGGTGTAAATAAACGCCAGCGCGGGATCCCACTGCCAGGATCTATCTCATATAAGCTTAATGAGAAAAACTCAGGCCCTGGGCCACCAATAATACTTAATGGGGAAACATATAAGGTACTGGGTAATTTAAGTAGCCATGCCAGTACAAATATCGGCAGCAATATAACGGTATGTTTGCAGACTTGACAACACGCTCGGTAAATAACTTGCGGCCTAATGTCTAAACAACCAATCACAGGAAAAATAGCCAATAAAGCCCATCCCTTAGCCCAGCCTATACTCGACTTGATTAATTTGGCTATGCCCAAGCTCTGTTCAAGATGGCCAACAATAAGGGCGATTAACATCACCCACATACCTAATAACCAAATATACAGGGTTAAGCTGATGGTACTTGCGGGTTGATAAGACAGCTTTTTGACCAGTAAGCGACAAAATAAAATCCAAGCAATAACCGGAGCGATAATATAAAGGGCTCCCACTAGCCAAAACAAATAGCTATAGACTATGGCTTTGTAGACGATTCTTTCGTCAGCATTTTGCGGAGTAACGGTTTGCGGATCCATAAAATACTCAGTCCTATTATTGCCATAAACGATGCGCAAAAGGCCGCAACAAGTAATAACATGGTCGCCAAATTATCTGCTTTAGAAGCAAATGAAGGTGGCGACAGTAATTGCAATAACGGATAGGCAGTAAAAATATCCGCTTTTCCTACATCCATTTTGGCTACAGCAGAGGTCATTACCGCGGTGGCCAGTTGATGAGCACGATGTAAATCTTCTAGTTTTGCGGCATCATCATTAGACAAGTCTAAACGGATTTCCCAGTGTACAATTTGTTCATCCAATGTGCTAAGTTGTTGCTTTAAACCAAGATGTTTAGCCCTTAGTTGTATCAGTTGCCCCATTAACTCTGCGCGGCCATCAATGTCTTTTAACATCAGTATATTCAGTAGCTTAGTTTGTTGTATACGCTGTTTTTGTCTTAATAATAACGTTATACGCGCTTCTAAGGCTGTTTGTAATTTAGTTTCTTCGGCACGTAAACTGGTTATTTGTGGATGATTAGTTCCATAATGAGCGGATAGGGCATGTTGTTGGCCCATGGTGTCATTGTAAGCCATTAATAGCTGCTGAAAGAGCTTATCATTATGCAGCTTTAACAGAGCTGCGGCCTCATCAGATGATGTTCCTAAATGTTGATGTAGACTTTGTTCTTCCGCTTCAATCCCGGTTAAAGTAGACAGCATATTGACCCGACCATGGCGTAATCGCTCAATGGTTAATGCGAGTTCTTTAAACTGATCAAGTGATACTAAACCACGTTCTGACTGAAAGGCTAAAATAGCATCTTGAGTCTTTTTTACTTTGCTATTGTAGCCCGCTAAACCTTGACTAATGCCACTATCTCGAAGATTCACTTCATCGGTACGAAGGTCGCTGAGCAGCTGTTGTAATGAACGATATAATGCCCAACCTTTATCTTGCGCTTCTTGAGCTGTACCGCCTTTAACGCTAAATTCCATTAGGCCCGTTTGGCTGGGTAACTTAAGCTTTGGTTTACCGAGTTTTGCAACGGACATTTTTAATTGTTTTGCTGCCTGAGTCATTAACATATCACTGCTTGATATGGCTTTATAATTTTCTCGAGGATCAATTGCCGAACTCAAATAAGGTGAGCTAGATGAGCTGGTTGCTTGGCCTACGCTATCTAGGTTAACTAATGCTCCTGCGCCATTACCGGGCAAGATTAATATCCACTTTGACACGTAAGAGGTGGGTTTAATCACCAGTAATATCGACGTCATTACCCAGATAATTAATAAGCTCATCATTGCCGTTTTAAGATATAAACGCTTACGTGCTTTGGGGGTGAGTTTACTGCCTTCCAATGCTGCCCGTTTTATCCAAAATAAGTAAGCCAATTCGCTTAAGCTATTATCTTTGGCATCATTGATTTGATAATCAGCTTCATTGTTACTGTGTGCCCTTTTTTGCTGGTTTTTATCTTCAATAATATTATCCATGACATGCTCCTTATAACCAGCCAATTAAGCTGCTTGGAATAATGACGTCGGTTAGGCTACGTGCAAGTTCACGGAAGTTGGTCATTCTTGAGTCATAACAGGCAATGCCATCACCCGGTAATAACACTGGGTTCATATTATTTTTCCAAGATTGCTGTATTAACCCATCAATCGAACGTTCGACTACATCCATCTGATTCGATAATGGATTTTTGGTCACTAATAATATGTAACGGCTGGCATTGGTTGATTGCGCGCCGCCGACACAGTTGGCTGCAATGGCGCCATGAAGTAAGCGTGTACCGTAAGGGAATCGGGTGGCTTCTCTGTCTACTGCTGATTGGCTGTTTGAACTTGCTGGTTGGGTTAAGTTAGACATAAATACTCGAATACCCGGTGTTGTAATCGGCGATGGTCTAGCCAATTCGTCATTGAATTGGTTTGTTGAGGGGACATACACTTTGTCCCCTGCCATTAAGGTAAACTCTTGAATCGATTCGCCGGTTAAAACACCTGTTAAGTCGATGCGGTATATCCGATTATCACGAATAACATTCACCGCCGTTAAATCGGCATCTGGACGAATACCTCCAGAAGAACGAAGCGCTGCATCAATGCTTCGCTCAGTGGCTTGATCACCAGAAAAATCACTTCCGTCATCTTTAGTTTCAATGGGTTGTTTTTTATTAATCATGTGCTGACCAGGTTCATATACCGCGCCAGAAGTGGTGATATTAATCGGGGCCCAACTGATGGGCACAATGCTGATACGGATAGCAGCAGGTTGCATCAGTTTTTCAACGATCAATTGATGCCTGATGGCATCGTTCAATTGTATTAAGGTGAGGTTTTTTGCTGATACACTTTGAATGAATGGCAGGTAGATATTGCCATCGGCATCAATTTCAACGGCTTTACTGAAATCTTCACCGTTTAAAATATTAATATCTAATTTGTCACCCACCGACAATTTCAGTTGGGCTTTTTGCCATTGCGAGTCAATTAAGCCCGGGGCAAGGTGTTGCGCCTTAACACCTTCTTTAGTGAGCAAATGGCTGTTTGCATTAATGTAGGAATTATTGATTGGCACGTTTTCGATTAAGCCCAATTTAAGATTATTTGGACGTTGGGCACTGATCTGTCGATCATAAGGCGTGTGCTGACCAAAATAGTGGCATTCACTAGAGGTAGTTAACTGGCAAATATCTTGGCTTGCTGGTCTATTGGGGGTGACGCAAGCTGAAACACTTACGCAAAATAATCCAATGAGCGTAACGTGGGATAAGTTTGTCATGATAAATTCCTTAATAAGTAAAGCCCAACAATCTGCCCGTATTGACACTAGCGGGTTATTTCTTTTAAAGGCGTATCTTCACGCAGCCCATCAAGCGCTTGCTCTTCAGATTCATAAATATCCATAATATGATGCAACCGAGTTAACTCAATTAATGCTCTCACGCTAGAATTTGGATTTAACAACACAATATTCCCATGGTAATGCATGGTATTTTTACGTGCAGAAATCAAAACTGAAAGCCCACTTGAGTCAATGTATTCAAGCTGGCTCATGTCGAAGACCAGTCGAGTATTACCCTTGTTGATGTATTCTAAAATAGCGGCTCTATATGTTGGCGTTTGTGCCATTACCATTTTTCTTGGTAAGCGAACTACACTCGCGTGTTGTTGTGCTTTTAATTCGAAGTTCATAATGTCGCCCTCTGATTTATCATGTAACAAAGTGAATATTGGTATTATCAATCATTGATTTTTATATCATCGGCTGAGAATATCTTTAATTACTAAAAGATATTGCAGTATATGTGCCAGTTATTTTATTGTTTAATTTCAATTGATTGCATGTATTAGAGAGTGTTTATTGCAAATTGAGGGTGAGATTTTGCAGATTGCAATGCATTGGTGCATGCCGGAGGGGGTTATTTTTAGTGATAAGTCAGTTCTGACGTGCAGCGAAGATTTTAAAAAGCAGTAAGCTGGACTAATTTACTGCTGTTATAAAGGGTTCGTAATCGTTATTTCTGTCAGTAAGTGGGTTAGTTTCTTAATAAACTCATTCTTAGGTGGCTGCCTAATACTGTGGGTTGATTCCACACCTGATCCATCCAACTATACATTATCCATAAACCCCGACCATGTTCCTCATTTTGATCAGGACAATCAATCAAAGCGGGTAATTCGGTATAAAGAGCATTATCAAGTAAGTCGACGATGACGCTATCGGTATTACAGTGCATTAATAAGGTAATGTTGGCAGCATCACAGCTTGTGTGTTGAAGGATATTATTGACGCCTTCTAACGTACAGGTAATGACTTTAAAACGCTGTTTATCACATACTTGGTTGTTCAGCATAAATTGTTCTAGTTCGATACAAAATTGCTGCTGCTCAATAATTTGAGGCGTTAAGTTTAATTGTAAACTATTCATAATGCGCTCCTTATGGCATTTTATCACTTATGGATCCCGATGAATTAACCGCTTTGTTCGCCTGATGGCTTTGCTGGTTATGGCTTTTTTGGTGTTCAACAGACTTTTTCTGGTGCCACAGTCTGTTGGAAAACAACATAAGTGACATGTCGTCTTGTGCTTCACCTTGTTGCCACATTGACAATGCATGACGAATACGATGGATCATCGCATCACCACTAATTGCGTGGTTGACCATGCATAATGTTTTGAGCCGTTCAAGCCCAAACATACCCAACTTCGGATGGTTAATTTCATAAATACCATCAGAAAAAATCATTAGATGTTCATCATCAGTTAGGTGACCTTGGCAGTCGATATATTGAGTATGTTCATCAATACCAATGGGTAAACTCGAAGGGATATCGAGTGACTCACAGCGATGTTGGCTGATGAGAAAGGGCTGTGGGTGACCGGCATTGCACATTTCATATTGGCCACTTTTACTGTTGATTTTTCCTATTATCATCGTGGCAAATTGGCCGTGCTGGCAGGGGTCTGAAAAAACCTGATTAATGTAATCCATTAGTATTGCTGGAGATTGATGCCAATCTACTCGACTTGGGTTTAATGATTGTGCCAGGGCGAAACTTTGCATTGCGGCCCCCGCGCCGTGACCTGACACATCGATTAAGAAAAATCCGATCCATTGGCCGTCAATAGTAAAGCATTGAAACATGTCACCGGCCAACTCATTTGCTGCAGCGAAATAATGATTCACTTGCCAATTTTCTAAGGTGAATCGTTTGTCAGGTAATAATGCATGTTGCAATTGAGCGGCTTGTTTCAATTCAGATTTTTTCTGATCAAGTAATTTTTGTGTTTTATGAAATGCCTGATTAAGTGCATTATTTTGTGCTTTCATTATCTGTTGTGCCTTAATCAGACGAATCGCGGCGATGACACGCATCTTTAGCACTTTGGGTTCAAAAGGCTTAGCTAAATAATCATCTGCTCCAGACTCTAATGCATAAATGAGGTCATCGGTTGCATTATTACCGGTAAGTAACAGTATGTAAGGAGGTGAATCAGTTTGTTTCAATAATTCACAGACGGCAATCCCAGTTAATTTAGGCATACGCCAGTCGCTGATGAGTAAATCAATGGGTTGATTTTCACACAAGGATAAGGCTTGTTGCCCGTCGATACACTGATGCAATACGATGTTGCAATCTTCAACCTGCAGCAATTCCAACAGACTTGCGATAAACAGTCTTTCGCTTGTCGAGTCTTCTGCGAGCAGTATATTGATAGTGTGTGTTAACTTAGCCAGATTCATGTTTTACTCCAATGTTGACCTTTGAAGGTTTACTGATCAACCTTCACACTGTGTCTTCGGTGTTAATTCCACTATTAACCCAAAACTACAATCAATAACTATTAGCCCATAACGACAAGCAATAACTATTAACCCATAACTACAATCAATAACTACAAGCAATAACTATTCCATTCTTCAAATAACTTTTAAAACATGATCTTGTGAAAATTTATTTGCTATACCTGTTTTCAATTTTCAATTTGCAATGTCGTTATTGCAAAATGCAACAGCCTCATCCATAGTAATTGTATAAGACGTTTATCAACGTTATTTGCTGGTCCGTAAGGGAGAGGGAATTTGTCTTTTCGATTAAAAACGATTATAGGAGTGGCACTGATTGAAGCCATATTGCTATTTATTTTGGTCTACACCAGTATTGATTACCTCAAACAATCTAACCAGTCTGAAATTGAGAAACGAGCGAGCCTAACCACGAGCTTATTTTCGGTAGCGGCTAAAGATGCGCTAAATGAGTTGAATAAAACCACCTTAAGAGAGCTAGCCAAAGAGCTTAGTCACAAACAAGAAGTCAGCTACGTTTATATTTTTAAAAATAATCAACTTATCGTCGCAATGCACAAAGAGTCCAGCAATGTTATATGGGGCGTTGATGAAGTAGGCCAAATTGATGAACAAAACAATATTTTTGATATAAACAGGCCAATAATTAAAGATGGGCTTGATATTGGGGCTGTTCAAATCGGATTTGATCGCTCTGGATTTGATGCCTTTCTAATCCAAGCTTCTAGCCGACTTTTATCTATTGCGGTTGTTGGAATACTCCTCGCCGCACTATTTTCTTGGTTATTAGTTGTGTATTTGACTCGTAATCTGATGCAATTACAAATCGCCTCAAAACTTATTTTGCAAGGTAAAACCGGGGTACAAATACCGGTTGTCGGTAAAGATGAAATTGCTCAAACCACCACTGCTTTTAATCAAATGGTACAAAATATTGATTCAAGAGCTCATGCCTTAACGGGAGCAAACGTCAGATTAAATACTATTTTAGAATCAGCTGCTGACGGATTTGTTATCATTGATGTTAACGGCTTGATTACTGAAGTGAATAAATCTGTAACCCGTCTTTTTGGCTATAGTAACGAGGAGCTGGTGGGTGAAAATGTTTCGATACTGATGCCAATAGCCGATCGAGAAATGCATGGCCACTATATAAAGCGTTACCTTGACGGGGCTGAAGCTAAGATAATCGGTACCGGTAGAGAGTTAATTGCTGAGCACAAAGACGGACATCAATTTCCTATTGAATTGTCAGTGTCTAAAATGGTCATTGATAACAACATTTTATTTTTGGGATTTATTAAAGATCTTACTGCAATAAAGCTTAATCAGAAAGCGGCTGAACGAAGCCAGTCAATTTTACTGGCGACGCTTGAGGCAAGCCAAGATGCATTAATTACTATTGATATTACCGGTAGCGTAGAAGAATTTAATCCAGCAGCGATTAAGCTTTTTGGTTATTCCCGCGAAGAAGTGTTAGGTAAATACTTAGAGGATTTAATTATTCCTAAGGCATTTCAACAAGCTCATCGAAAGGGTATGGAACATTATCGGCAAACGGCCAAAGGGGCTGTGTTGCACAAACGGATTGAGGTACCCGCCCACAATAAAGACGGTAAAGAGTTTCCCATTGAGTTAAGGGTCATACCTATTCAGCTGGGAGATGATATTTTATTTACCGCATTTGTACGGGATATTTCTGAGCAAAAATCAAAAGAAGAAGAGTTGCGGCTTGCCAAAGAGCAAGCTGAAGCCGGCAGTAAAGCAAAATCACGCTTTTTAGCCACCATGAGTCATGAAATCCGCTCGCCATTAAATGCCGTGCTGGGTAGCGTTGAATTACTTTTGGGGTCGTCGCTTCAAAAAGAGCAACGAATTTATGTTACAACGGCTAAAGAAGCGGGCGATGCGCTATTAAATACCATTAACGATATTTTAGATTTTTCCAAAATTGAAGCTGGGCAAATGGTGCTTGAGTCTCATGAGTTTGAACCCGATAACCTAGTAGCTCAGGTGCTGCAAATCCTTGCCAATAAAGCATTAGAAAAAGGCGTGCATCTTGCCAGTTATATTAATCGCAATGTTCCACAGCGTTTAGTCGGTGATCCTCAGCGGCTTCGTCAAGTGATCCATAACCTAGTTGACAATGCGATTAAGTTTTCAAACTCAGGCTGTATTACTGTAGAAATGTGGATACCTGATAGTCATAAAGAACGCGTTGAGCTATGTTGTTCAATATCAGATCAAGGTATTGGTATCAGTGAGGATGCTCAGACAAAGCTATTTGTTGAATTTTCCCAAGTTCACGACACCCATACCACTAATTATAAGGGGACGGGTTTAGGGTTAGCAATTTGTGCCGAATTGGTACGGATGATGGATGGTGATATCTCGGTGGAAAGTGAACTTGGTAAAGGCAGCCGATTCAATTTGTTTGTGACGCTAGATAAAAGTACCAAAGCAATAAATCATTATGCAAAATTACCTGAACATTCTCGAGTGCTGATTATTCACCCTGATGAGCAATTGTGCAAATTGGTAAAAAAACAGTATGTCCAATACGGTGTAAAAACAACGTATATAAATGATGTCGCTAACATTTTTAAACTATCTCGAGTTCGGGGACTGTTTGACCTCATTTTACTCGATGATTCATACATTATGTCGGTTGATAGAAAGTTATTGAAAATTTTACATAATGACTTTTTATTTCCACAAGGTATTTTAGCTGCATTGAGCACTGGAGTGAATACTCAAGTGTCGCAACTATTAAATGAAATGGGCATAGAGCAAGTTGTTAACAAACCCCTTAGTCGCGCGATGTTGCTAAATCTAATCAGCGGGGCAACCCAAGAAACCAAACTTGAATCGCAACAGCGAGATAATTTTTCATTTCCTCAACACTGTAAAATCCTCTTGGCTGAAGACAGTCCTGCAAATCAAATGGTTGCAGGAACGATGTTGACTAAACAGGGGGCTAATATTGAGTATGCTAATAATGGTGTAGAAGCGGTTAATATGGCGCTTAAAACTGACTATGACATCATTTTAATGGATATTCGTATGCCAGAAATGGATGGGTTAGAGGCGACAAGCCTTATTTTACAGCAAAAACCTAAACAAATTATTCTGGCGATGACAGCCAATGTATTCAAAGAAGAGTTAGAGGCGTGTACTCAGGCAGGAATGCTTGATTTTATTGGTAAACCGGTCAATAGCAAAGATTTGATCGACGGTGTCGCTAAGTGGGTCAATAAAGCGCAAACATCAACACGCGATGAGCCAGACGATCAAGTCGAAATAACTTCGCAGCAAAAGATGGCGCTTGAATTACCGCATAGTGTTAATTGCCCCTCAGAGGAACAATCTGAGGAAGACATTAACATGAATTTATCTTTATCACTGTCGCCAAACAATGATATTGCTGCTGTCCAAAGCAATACATTGCAAGAGACTAAGATGAACATTGGCCTATTAAATTTTGATGTAATAGCTAATTTAGTCGATGTTATTGGCGAAAAAACCTTAAAGAAGATGCTAAAGGTCTTTTGCCAAGAAGTACAAATGAGAATAGAAACATTACAAAGACTAGGACCTGACGGTGACATGAGTCGAATTGAAGATGAAGCTCATACCCTAAAAAGCAGTTCTGGTAGTTTTGGGGCTGCAGCATTGTATGAAGCCGCTAAAACGTTAGAAGTGGCTTCAAGAGAGGGCAAGGATCCCATAGCAGAATTATTAGAACAGACTATTGTCATAGCAAATCAAAGTGTTGATGTAATTAAACAAATTTATCAATTAGATGATTGAAGATTCATTTCAACAACTGAAGGAACATTATGGGATTTCGAGTCGTTTTAGTCGAAGACAGTATATCTTTAGGGGCGCTTTATACCGAATACTTATACAGCGAAGGTGCCGATGTCACTTTAGTGCATTATGGTGAAGATGCGCTAACAGAAATACATCGTCAACCGCCAGATATACTTATTCTAGACATCAAACTGCCTGATATGTCTGGAATGGATATTCTTGCTCAGGTGAATGAAAGCCATCCAGATATTACAGTGATAATGATCACCGCTCACGGCACTATTGATATTGCTGTAGATGCCATGCGATCCGGCGCGTTTGATTTTTTAGTTAAGCCATTTGACAGTAAACGTTTAGCGATAACGTTACGTAACGCGTTGAAGCAAAGGCAATTAGTTAAACTGGTTACACAGTATGAAAACAGCCTACCCAAAGCCAACTATCAAGGGTTTATAGGTGAGTCATTAGCCATGCAAACCGTGTATAAAACGATTGATTGCGTCGCTAATAGTAAGGCTTCGGTGTTTATTTTTGGTGAAAGCGGTACTGGCAAAGAGGTCTGTGCACAAGCTATTCATAATGTTGGTAATCGCAAGCATAAATCATTCATAGCACTCAATTGTGCTTCTATCCCAAAAGAGTTGATCGAGAGTCAGATTTTTGGTCATACCAAAGGCGCTTTTACTGGGGCGGTGAGTCAGCGAGATGGGGCTGCAACACAAGCTGATGGTGGTACATTCTTTCTTGATGAAATCTGCGAAATGGAGCTTGAACTACAAAGCAAGTTACTGCGCTTTATTCAAACCGGAGTATTTCGTCGAGTGGGGGGAAGTAAAGATGAAAAGGTCGATGTAAGGTTTATCAGCGCCACCAATAAAGATCCTTGGCAACAAGTGCAAGAAGGCTTGTTTAGAGAAGACCTGTATTATCGATTGCATGTTATCCCGATTGAGTTGCCTCCACTCAATCAGCGCGGTAAAGATATTTTATTAATTGCCAATAAACTGTTAAAACAATACGCGAAAGAAGAACAAAAAAACTTTAAAGGCTTCAGCGCTGCAGCTCAAAAGCAACTTCAACTGTATGCTTGGCCTGGCAATGTCCGACAGCTACAGAATATTGTTCGCCAAATTGTGGTATTGAACAATGCCGATGAAGTCGAAGTAGCCATGTTACCCTCGCAAATCAGCAAACCGTTATCAAATCTGGTTCAGGCTCCTAGTGTGTATGGTGCTAATCAAACCGTTGCCGTTATGCAAACTGCGCCGACAAGTTCTGCACAACCTGAAAACAGCACTCTTGATAATACGCCATTAAGTGACATCAATACGGTCGTGATTGAAGCCTTATGGAAAACTGAGAAGCGAACGATTGAAACCGCAATTGAACTTTGCGAAGGCAATATCCCAAAAGCGGCAGCTATGTTAGATATCAGCCCCTCTACGATATATCGAAAGAAGCAATCTTGGGATGATATGGAGCTTAAATAGTCGTGTTGCTGTGTAACAAAAAAACCTGCAAATACAGGCTTTTTGTCATATCGCTGCACGATGTTAACTATGGTAGTGCTCGCAAGCGTATAAAGTATTTTCAAGCAAACTGGCAATGGTCATCGGGCCAACTCCACCAGGAACCGGGGTAATAAATGCCGCATTTTCAGCGGCAATATCAAATTCAACATCACCCACTAGGCGGCCATTATCCAAACGAGTGATACCAACATCAATAACAATCGCGCCGGGTTTTATCCATTCGCCAGGAATAAACCCTGGTTTACCCACCGCAACAACCAACAGATCGGCCTGACGGACTTTTTGTTCTAAGTTTTTAGTAAAACGGTGACAGGTTGTGGTGGTACAACCGGCTAATAATAATTCCAGTGTCATTGGACGACCGACAATATTTGATGCACCCACCACGGTAGCATCTAGACCATAAGTATCGACACCGGTTGATTTGATTAAGGTCATAATGCCCATAGGGGTACATGAACGTAGCACTGGAATGCGTTGTGCTAAACGGCCGACATTATAGGGATGGAAGCCATCAACGTCTTTATCTGGACGTATACGTTCAATGACCTTTGAATCATCAATATGATCAGGTAGAGGCAGTTGTACAAGGATCCCATCAATGCTTGGATTAGCATTACACTGGTCGATTAGTGCTAATAGTTCTGCTTCAGTAGTGTTGATGTCGAGGTCAAACGATTGCGATTCAAAACCGACTTCCTCACAAGCTCTGCGTTTACTGCCAACATAAACTTGAGATGCGGCATCACTGCCCACTAAAAGAACCGCAAGTCCTGGCGCGCGAAATCCAGCTTGTCTACGTACTGCTACTTTTTGTTTTAGTGTGGTGCGGATAGATTGTGCAATGGCTTTACCGTCAATAATTTGAGCAGTCATGGCTGTTGAGTTTCCTTTGAGTGGCGCGGGTGTTGAAGTCAATTGTCGATCGGCGGTTATTCTAGCAGGCGTATTGAAGAGTGTCATTTGCTAGACGAGGAAAATACAGTGAATAAACTATTCGCGCTATGATACTAATCATAGTTTTTGCTGCTAAATTCGGCATATAGCATTTAGGGGTAAAAAAATCGTTGACGATAGCAAGGTGACTCGTTAATATGCGCTCCGTTCTCGAGACAACCTTGTTATTGTTTATCGATAATATAAAACTCGAATACAAAACTAGATTTTCGGTGATTAGCGCAGCCCGGTAGCGCATCTCGTTTGGGACGAGAGGGTCAGAGGTTCGAATCCTCTATCACCGACCAAATTAAATGTTATTTGCTATCATAGCGAGTAACAGAACAAGTAAACTTGTTCAGCCAGACAGGATGCAGCGTTTAGCTGTGACCATGCGCCCGTAGCTCAGTTGGATAGAGCACCCGCCTTCTAAGCGGGTGGTCGCAGGTTCGAATCCTGCCGGGTGCACCATTTCAGTGGTGATTGTAGCTCAGTTGGTAGAGTCCCGGATTGTGATTCCGGTTGTCGTGGGTTCGAGCCCCATCAGTCACCCCATTTTTTCTGATTAACTCAAACTATCGAATAAAGACCCTTTATGGGTGTCGTTATGTTTGTTTTGGTCACGATAATTATTTTGCTGCAGAGCATTATCAGCCTAAGTCAACAATCTCATTTCGCACATTAAACGTGCAAACACATCAAAATTGATCACAAGTCGGCTTTTTTATCACGTAAATCGACCTTTTCAGGCTCGACTCTGTTAAAAACGGTAGCTATAATGTCGCGTCTTGATAAATATCAAAAATAAGCTAACTGCACCAACAGCGTCTTCAGCATCATTAATATCGCTGTGCTGGGTGTCAGAGCTAAACCCGTGGTCAAGAAACGAATATCTAATGGTTGAGTTGTCGACCATTACAAAGAACGTTAGACATATTTCGAGGTAAAACAATGCAAGTTTCTGTTGAAACAACTCAAGGCCTAGAGCGCCGCCTAACTATTTCTGTACCTGCTGAGCAAATCGAGAAATTGGTTAAAGACAATGTATTGCGCGAAGCAAAGCGTGCTCGTCTTCCAGGTTTCCGCCCAGGTAAAGTACCTATCGGCGAAATCAACAAGCGTTATGGTAAAGCCATTCGTCAAGACATCACTGGTGAAGTGATGCAACGCAACTTTATTGAAGCGGTTGTGGCTGAAAAGTTGAACCCAGCGGGTGCACCAGTATTTACTCCTGGTACAACTGAAGGCGAAACATTTGAGTTCGTTGCTACGTTTGAAATTTATCCAGAAGTGGTACTAACTGGCTTAGATAACATTGCCGTTGAACAGCCTAAAGCTGAAGTAAATGATGCAAACGTAGACACTATGATTGAAACGTTACGTAAGCAGCACGCTACTTTCGCTGCGGTTGAACGTGAAGCAGTTGCTGACGATAAAGTTAAAATGAACTTTATTGGTACTATTGATGGTGAAGAATTCGAAGGCGGAAAAGCTGATGATTTCGAACTTCAATTAGGCAGCAACCGTATGATCCCTGGTTTTGAAACCGGTATCGTCGGCCATAAAACCGGTGACGAATTCGAAATCGAAGTGACTTTCCCTGAAGATTACCATGCTGAAAACTTGAAAGGTAAAGCGGCTAAGTTCGTTATTACCTTAACTGAAGTTCAAGCGGCTAATCTACCAGAAGTGAATGATGAGTTTGCCTCTTTGTTTGGTATTGCGGAAGGTGGCTTAGACGCACTTAAGACTGAAATTCGTAAAAACATGACTCGCGAACTAGAGCAAGCGTTAAAAGCGAATGTGAAAGAGCAGGTCATTACTGGCTTACTTGCAGCAAACGACATTACCATTCCTAAAGCACTTGTAGAGGGTGAAGTGAATGTACTTCGTCAACAAGCAATGCAACGTTTTGGTGACCAAACTGAAAATATGCCAGAACTTCCGGCTGAACTTTTCACAGAACAAGCTGAGCGTCGTGTTAAGATTGGTTTGCTATTAGGCGAAGTGATTAAGACCAATGAGCTAAAAGCTGAAGATGATCGTGTCAATACATTGATCGAATCTATGGCTTCAGCGTATGAAGATCCGTCAGAAGTTGTGTCATACTACAACTCAAATAAAGAACTTATGCAAAACATGCGCAATGTAGCGCTTGAAGAGCAAGCTGTTGAAGCTTTGTTAACATCAGCAAAAGTAACCGTTAAAGACGTCGCTTTTGAAGAATTTATGAACAAGGCTACCGGACGAGCGTAAGCTAAGCTTGACTTAACAAGCCGTTCGCCATTTATAATGGCTCGTATGAGGTTCCTCATGCGGGCCATTTTTATTTTAGGGAAATGAATAATGCATAAAGCACCAGAATCAGTACTCAATGCGCTTGTACCTATGGTTGTTGAACAAACAGCGAAAGGTGAACGTTCTTATGATATATACTCTCGTCTATTAAAAGAGCGAGTCATCTTTTTAGTTGGCCAAGTCGAAGAACACATGGCTAACCTCATTGTTGCTCAACTATTATTCCTTGAGTCAGAAAGCCCAGATAAAGATATTTATTTATACATTAACTCTCCCGGCGGTTCCGTAACGGCAGGCATGGCTATTTATGACACTATGCAGTTCATTAAGCCTAATGTGAGCACTGTATGTATTGGCCAAGCTGCGAGTATGGGCGCCTTCTTATTAGCCGGTGGCGCTAAAGGTAAACGTCATTGCTTACCGAACTCACGAGTGATGATCCATCAGCCATTAGGTGGTTTCCAAGGTCAGGCATCAGACATAGCAATTCATGCTAAGGAAATCCTAGGCATCAAGAATAAATTAAACCAAATATTAGCTGATCATACTGGCCAGCCGCTAGAAGTGTTAGAGCGTGATACTGACCGTGACAACTTTATGAGTGCTACACAAGCTGTTGAATATGGTATTGTCGATTCATTACTAACAAGTCGCGGCTAAAACGGGTAGCTGATTTTTTAGTTACATTAAGGTATTCTGTATTGAGAGACGTTCGGTCATCAATGTGGTTATGATAAGTATCTGCAAGCAGGGCTTAGGTTAGCTTAAGTTGTAAACAGAGGTAGAATAATGGTCGATAACAAAAATAACGGTGACAGCGGCAAATTGCTGTACTGCTCTTTTTGCGGAAAAAGTCAGCATGAAGTGAGAAAACTCATTGCTGGTCCATCAGTTTATGTATGTGATGAGTGTGTTGATTTGTGTAACGACATCATCCGTGAAGAAATCAAAGAGATTTCTCCTAAGCGTGATGAAGACAAGTTGCCGACACCCCATGAGTTACGCAAACATCTTGATGACTACGTAATAGGTCAGGATCAAGCTAAAAAAGTGTTAGCCGTAGCGGTATATAATCATTATAAGCGTTTACGTAATGGCGCAATGAAAGATGGTGTTGAACTTGGTAAAAGTAACATTTTACTATTAGGCCCAACCGGTAGCGGTAAAACATTATTAGCTGAAACACTTGCACGCTCACTGAATGTCCCTTTTGCTATGGCTGATGCAACCACATTAACCGAAGCTGGTTATGTGGGTGAAGATGTTGAAAACATCATTCAGAAGCTACTGCAAAAGTGTGATTACGACGTTGAGAAAGCCGAGCGTGGCATCGTCTATATTGATGAGATTGACAAAATCAGTCGTAAATCAGACAACCCTTCAATTACTCGTGATGTGTCGGGTGAGGGTGTTCAGCAGGCGTTGCTTAAGTTAATTGAAGGCACTGTTGCTTCAATTCCGCCACAAGGCGGACGAAAGCATCCACAACAAGAATTCTTGCAAGTGGATACGTCTAAAATTCTGTTTATCTGTGGTGGTGCATTCGCTGGACTTGAAAAAGTCATTGAGCAACGTGCACACACAGGGACTGGAATTGGCTTTGGTGCAGAAGTAAAAGGCGAAGCAGATAAAGCGACTATTTCACAAATCCTTAGCAAAGTAGAGCCTGGTGATTTAGTGAAGTTTGGGTTAATCCCTGAATTTGTTGGTCGTCTACCTGTTGTTGCTACGCTAACCGAGTTAGATGAAGCGGCATTAGTACAGATTCTATCTGAGCCTAAAAATGCATTAACTAAGCAATACAGTGCATTATTTGAGATGGAAAATGTCGAGCTTGAATTTCGTGATGATGCATTACAAGCTATTGCTCATAAAGCCATGTCACGTAAAACCGGTGCCCGTGGATTACGTTCTATTGTTGAAAGCATCTTGCTCGATACCATGTACGATATTCCATCGACTGAAGGCGTGATCAAAGCGGTTATTGATGAATCAGTAGTGAAAGGTGAATCAGTTCCTATTTTGATTTACGAAAATACAGAGACACAGGTTGCTTCAGGCGAGCAATAATTGCCCTGATAGCAAGTAAGTTGATAAATAAGGAGTCCATTGGGCTCCTTTTTTCGTATTGCCCATTGAAACTGATAACATTACCCCAATATAATTATTATTAAGTCTATTTCATTAAACGGAATCGAGCCATGACTAAAGAGCGTGAAGCGCATATCGAACTCCCCGTATTACCACTGCGAGATGTGGTGGTATACCCACATATGGTAATTCCGCTATTCGTAGGACGGGAAAAATCAATTCGTTGCCTTGAATCGGCAATGGAACAAGACAAGCAAATTTTATTAGTCGCTCAGCGAGACGCTGATCTTGACGAACCGACCAAAGACGATATTTTTGATATTGGTACGGTAGCCTCTATTTTACAGTTGCTTAAATTACCAGATGGCACGGTTAAAGTATTAGTTGAAGGTGGTCAACGAGCCAAAATCAAGCAATACACCCAAGAAGAGGCATTTTTTACTGCAACAGCAGAATACCTCGAGTCACAACAGTTAAGTGACAAAGAGGAAGAAGTGCTAGTTCGCAGTGCGATTGGCCAATTTGAAGGCTACATTAAGCTAAATAAAAAAATTCCACCTGAAGTATTAACGTCATTGTCAGGTATTGATGAAGCCGCTCGTTTAGCTGATACCATGGCTGCACATATGCCATTGAAGCTTGAAGACAAGCAATCTGTGCTAGAGATGATCAATGTCGGTGAGCGTCTTGAATACCTGATGGCAATGATGGAATCGGAAATTGACTTGCTTCAAGTTGAAAAACGTATTCGTACCCGTGTTAAAAAACAGATGGAAAAAAGTCAGCGCGAATACTATTTGAATGAGCAAATGAAAGCCATTCAAAAAGAGTTAGGCGACATTGACGAAAGCCATGATGAATTTGAAGTGTTGGCGCGTAAGATTGAAGACGCTGGCATGCCAAACGACGCAAAAGAAAAAGCCATTGCTGAGTTGAATAAGCTCAAAATGATGTCACCAATGTCAGCTGAAGCCACTGTTGTGCGCAGCTACGTTGACTGGATGACTGCGGTGCCTTGGAAACAACGCTCTAAAATTAAGCGTGACTTGGCCAAAGCACAAGAAGTACTTGACGCAGACCATCATGGGCTTGAAAAAGTCAAAGAACGTATTCTTGAGTATTTAGCAGTACAAAGCCGAGTTAGGCAGCTTAAAGGGCCCATTTTGTGCTTAGTAGGACCTCCAGGCGTGGGTAAAACCTCGTTAGGTCAATCTATCGCTAGGGCTACTGGTCGTAAGTATGTTCGTGTTGCATTAGGCGGCGTGCGTGATGAAGCAGAAATTCGCGGTCATCGCCGTACTTACATTGGTTCAATGCCAGGTAAAGTCATTCAAAAGATGGCCAAAGTAGGCGTTAAAAACCCATTGTTCTTACTCGATGAAATCGACAAAATGAGTTCCGATATGCGTGGCGATCCATCGTCAGCGCTATTAGAAGTACTCGATCCTGAACAAAATGCAACGTTTAACGATCATTACCTCGAAGTCGATTACGACTTATCTGATGTGATGTTCGTTGCCACGTCAAACTCAATGGATATTCCAGGCCCTTTGCTTGACCGTATGGAAGTTATTCGTTTAGCCGGTTATACCGAAGATGAAAAGCTTAATATTGCTAAGAAACATTTATTGAGTAAGCAAATTGAACGTAACGGCCTTAAAGCAAAAGAAATCAATGTCGATGACAGCGCTATTTTAGGCATTATTCGTTATTACACTCGTGAAGCGGGTGTGCGTTCATTAGAACGTGAATTGTCGAAGATTTGTCGTAAAGTAGTTAAGCACATTCTGCTTGATAAAACGGTCAAAGTGATTGACGTTAACCAAGATAATTTAAAGTCATTTCTAGGTGTACAACGTTTTGATTTTGGCAAAGCAGAATCGAACAACCAAATTGGTCAAGTGACTGGCCTTGCATGGACTCAAGTCGGCGGCGATTTGTTAACCATCGAAGCCACCTCAGTAGCAGGTAAAGGTAAATTAACCTATACCGGTTCGCTGGGCGATGTGATGAAAGAGTCTATTCAAGCAGCAATGACGGTTGTACGCGCTCGAGCAGAAAATTTAGGCATCAATAACGACTTTTATGAAAAACGTGATATTCATGTGCACGTACCAGAAGGCGCGACACCAAAAGACGGTCCTTCAGCCGGTGCAGCAATGTGTACCGCGTTAGTGTCTAGCTTAACGGGTAACCCAGTGCGCAGTGATGTTGCTATGACAGGTGAAATCACCTTACGTGGTGAAGTATTGCCCATTGGTGGTTTAAAAGAAAAGCTATTAGCAGCACATCGCGGCGGAATTAAGCACGTATTAATTCCTCAAGAAAATGAACGAGATCTGGAAGAAATTCCAGCCAATGTGATTGCAGATTTAACCATTCATCCAGTACGTTGGATAGATGAAGTGTTGAAATTGGCGCTTGAACGACCAGTTGAAGGCTTTGAAGTGGTTAAAAAATAGCTTATTAGTTTAAAAAGTGCTGTACAGCATAAAAAAAATGAAAAAAGGGGCTTAACAAAGCGCTGACCTGTGGTAGCCTAGGTCGGTGGAGAGTCAGTCGCACCAAGCCCTTGGGGCATCTGACGTAGAGCTGTATCCAATTTCATTTTTTGGTTTTCGTACTAAGCTTGGTGTGTTATCAAGCTTATAAAATAAAGCCTCCGCAGACTGCTCTAATCATAGATTTGGTTGCGGCGCGACAATAACATTCAAGGGGATGACATGAACAAATCTGAACTAATCGAGAAAATCGCATCTGGTGCTGATATTTCTAAAGCTGCTGCTGGCCGCGCACTGGATTCTTTTATCGCTGCGGTAACTGAAGGTCTTAAAGATGGCGATAAGATTTCTCTAGTTGGTTTTGGTACTTTTGAAGTACGTCAACGTGCTGAACGTACTGGCCGTAACCCACAAACGGGTAAAGAAATTAAAATTGCTGCTGCGAACATTCCTGCGTTCAAAGCTGGCAAAGCGCTAAAAGACGCTGTTAATTAATTATTAACAACGTGGCCTTTGTAAGGCATTCGTAAAGTAAGCACTGCTTAGGCGGTGCTTTTTACGAAAAGCAACCTGTAATATGCGTGGCATAATACATGTTGGGAGTATTGGGTTTTGCCCGTGGTAGCGTCTGATAACTCCGTATAATTTACAATAAGGCGCAGCCACAAGGTGATGCGCCTTTTTATTTTATTAATCGCAACAAGCGAGAATTCAGATGTTAGAAAAAATTCGTGAAGGATCACAGGGGATTGTTGCTAAAACAATTCTAGTCCTTGTGATACTTTCTTTTGCTTTTGCCGGTGTGAGCAGTTATTTAGGCTCAAACACAGGTGTACCTGCAGCAGTTGTTAATGGTGACGCAATCGCCGCCAACGATCTAGAACAAGCTTTTCAAAATGAACGCTCTCGTATTGAAGAACAGCTTGGCGAAATGTTTACCGCATTAGCGGCTGATGACTCTTACATGAACGGCATTAAACAAGGTGTATTAGATCGTTTAATTGCTGATAAACTCATTGATCAAGCTGCTTATAAATTGGGCTTACGTGTATCTGATGAGCAAATCAAACAAGCGATTATCGAAGAACCCGCATTTCAAACTGATGGTCAATTTGACAATGAACGCTACCTAGCAGTATTGCGTCAGTTAGGTTATCAAACCACCAGTTTTAGAAACATGATGCGTGTTGATATGACTCGTCGTCAGTTACTCACCGCACTAGTGGGCAGTGAGTTTGTTTTGGATGGCGAAGCTAAGCAGCTTGCACAAGTTCAAGGCCAAACCCGTGACATCCGCTACTTAGTGGTCGACTCAACACCTTTTTTATCAAGTGTGTCGGTGTCTGATGAAGAAGTGCAAAGCTATTACGATGCTAATTTATCGCAATATATGAGCCCTGAAAAAGTCAGTCTTGAGTATGTTGAATTGAATGCTGATGAAATGGCTAAAAACAGTGAAACCTCTGATGAAGAAGTAAAAGCTTATTACGCCGATAACAAAGCACAATATAAAACGGCTGAAAAACGTCTTGCTGCGCATATTTTTGTTGCCGCAACCGATGACGACAGTGCAGATAAAGCCAAAGCAGACGCCATTAAAGCCAAGTTAATAGCGGGTGAAGATTTTGCTGAAGTGGCAAAAACTGATTCTGATGACCAGCTTAGCGCTCAACAAGGTGGTAAGCTAGATTGGTTTGAACAAGGTGTAATGGATGCTGCATTTGATGAAGCACTTTTTGGATTACAAAAAGATCAAGTCTCGTCAATTGTAAAAAGTGAGTTTGGCTATCACATTATTAAGCTACTTGATTTACAAGCCAGCCAAGCGACATCGTTTGACGACGTTAAAGCCAAAATAGTAGCACAGCTGCAACAAAAGAAAGCGCTAGATGTATACTATAGCTTACAAACTAAGCTGGCTGATACCAGTTACGAAATTCCTGATTCTTTAGCTGAAACCGCGCAAGCTGTTAATGCGAAAGTACAAACAACTCAGTTATTTTCTCGTGACGACGTACCCGCCAAATTTAACACCCCGGAGCTTATCAAAGCGGCGTTTTCTGACCAAGTGTTAGCCAGTGGCATGAACAGCGATGTGATTGAACTTGCGCCAAACCATGTTGTGGTGATTCGCATAAAAACACATCAAACAGCAGGCATCATCAGCTTAGTTGATGTTAAAGCGGGTGTTGTTGAACGTTTGAAGCAAGATAAAGCCAATGACGGTGCGCGTGATAAAGCCGCTGAATATATGGCGCAGTTAAAAGCGGGTAATAACACCTTAACCGGTGCAACCTTAACCGCCTTGCCTAAATTAGGTCGTTTCAATCAAGACATCGACCAAGCCATTACCAACAAAGCCTTTAAGATTGCTGCTCCTGCTGAAAACAGTGTCACTATTGACACTGCATCATTAGCTACTGGTTATGCGGTTATTGTTGTTGATAAAGTCAATGAAGCAGAAGGCATCAATGACAAGCTGATCAATACGCTTAAACAACGTATCGCGCCTCAATACAGTGAAGCTGATTACCGTGCTGTGATCACCTCACTAAAAGCGGTTGCTGAAATTGAGTATCCTGTTGCTGACTAATTAAGTCATTTTAATAGTAAGTAATAACAAAAGACCTAGGCTAGCCTAGGTCTTTTTTTTAAAGGTAATATAGGCATGAAACCATTAACCAGCGGAGATGATATTGAGCGATTTGAGTTATCGCATTATTGCGATGAGACGTTTGAGCTTATCAAGCAGGGAGTCTTGCAGATTAAGCTGGTTATATTTGAGCGATGTCAGTTTATTCAATGTGATTTGAGTCAGAGTGATTTCAGTCACTGCCAGTTTATTGAATGTGTCTTTAGTCAATGTAATTTAAGCGTGTTATCTGTCGTCGCCACTGAGTTTGATGATGTTATTTTTCGCGACTGTAAGGCGATAGGTATTGACTGGACTAAAGCTCAGTGGCCGCAATTTATGACTCAAACCAGCATTAAATTTGAGCAATGTTTACTCGATGGCAGTAACTTTTACTCGCTTCATTTACCCGAGATAACATTGGTAGATTGTCGTGCCCACGATGTTGATTTTAGAGAAGCCAATTTAAGCAAAGCCGATTTGCGACGGACAGATTTTACTTTAAGCCAATTTAGTCATACTAATTTAAGCGGTGCTAATTTTACCGATGCAAGCAATTATCACATTGACATCACCCGTAATGAGGTTAAACAAGCCATATTCAGCCGATTTGAAGCCTTGAGTTTGTTAGAAGGCTTAGATATTCAATTAGTTGATTAATTTCATTATTCCAATTTTGGTTAAACTTTGGCTAAACAATGGCTAAACAATGGCTAAAGATTAGGTATTATTGCCTGCGCACAAGCAACAAGTTAATTTACATTAGTTAGGTTCTGATAGCGATCGGGATGTGATGACTTACACCCAAAAGGAGACGACATGAGCCATAGACTTGATCAGGCATTTGAGCGAGCATTAGCTTATTTAGATCAGCATTTACATGAGCCGTTTGACCTGGGAATGTTAGCTGATATTGCCGATATACCACAAAGCCATTTTGAAGCGCTATTTTATGCGCTGTATCATATCTCCATTGACGCCTATGTAGAATTACTAAAAAGCCTAGAAGCCGCCCATTTATTAGGTTTTGCCAAGCAAGTTTCTCTGACTACAATCGCGGCTAAATTGGCCTATCGTAACGAACAGCACTTTATCGAATCGTTTACTCGCAGTATTGGTCAAAGCCCTCAATCATTCCAACAAGCGCCTGATTGGGGCAACTTTTTTGCTAAGCAACAACCGCTTAAATCGTTTCAAGCAGATGTTAGTCAGCAAGAGAAGCAACCCTCAGTTGATATTGTATCGTTTGATACGCAAGCATTAGCGGTGATGGAACATCATGGTGATCCGGCTTTATTACCTCAAACTATTGCGCGATTTATTGAATGGCGTCGACAGTTTGCTTTATCTCCTACAAGCGGTAGAACCTTTAATTTGCTTTACTCAAGCTCGGAGTTATCTGCTAAAACGCAATATCGAATTGATATTGGTGTATCGTTAAATACCGAGACACAAGCAAGGTTGAACCCTTTAGCGTTAGAATCGAGTCAGATTAAGCTCAAAGAGATCCCTCAGGGACGATGTGCGAGGGTTAAATACAATGGTGATGATAATGGTATTACGGCGGCAATAGGCTACCTGTATCGCGATTGGGTTAATGCGAATGATGTTACCCTAAGAGATTTCCCCTTATTTTTAGAGCGACTCGTGATTGCTGATAATGAGTTTGGTGACCCTCAGCCAAAACAACAGCAAGACTCACAACAAGTACTGATTTATTTACCGATTGTTTAACCTCAAACCATAAGCCATCACGGGCTGACCATGGTCAATAAATATTCACTTATTCACTATTAATATAGGGATCTAATGCTGACTTCAACCCTCAAAGAGCAGGTATAAAGGGCGTTTATTACTTGTGAGTCATCACTACTATCCGCATGAGGTTATTGAATCATGTCATCCCAGACAGGGTAATCTAGCCACGATAGCCTAAAAAGCTAAAAAGAGACAGATATGGGTGAATGGCAATTAAAGGTGAGGGCAACGACGAGATTTGGGCATTTTTGTGTGTGCCCGGCTCAAAAATAGTAAACATCTTTCAGGGCGGGACTGGAGTCATAAAAAAGCCGTAATGCAGGGCATTACGGCTTTTTACGTTAACGTGCTATAACTGAGCTTCTAGTTCACTTATGCTTCCTGTTCACTTATGCTATAGCTCAATCACATCAAACGTGACACTCGGATCAACGTCGGCTTCATAATCAATACCATCAATACCAAAGCCGAACAGTTTTAAAAACTCTTGTTTGTATTCATC
The DNA here is from genome assembly GCF_040309905.1 of Shewanella sp. CAL98-MNA-CIBAN-0140. Lineage (NCBI taxonomy): Bacteria > Pseudomonadati > Pseudomonadota > Gammaproteobacteria > Alteromonadales > Shewanellaceae > Shewanella > Shewanella sp. CAL98-MNA-CIBAN-0140. The sequence goes on along the minus strand of NZ_JBEOPI010000003.1, from coordinate 95,249 downwards.
GTAGTCAGTTAATTCACTTAAGTTTTCAGTGGTGACTTGCGGCCATAAATCACGGCAATGCTGCTGAATTTCTTCGCGAAGTTCCCAATCATCAAGGCGTAAGCGATTTTCGCTGTCAACAGCTGGTGTTTGGCCATCAACACGGTATAGGCGTTCACTGAATAAGCGGTAGATTTGTTCAATACAGCCTTCATGTAAGCCTTCTTGACGCATTTTCTTAAATACCATCGCGATGTAAAGTGGCATTACGGGAATTGCTGAGCTCGCTTGTGTCACCACACTTTTTAACACCGCAACGTTAGCTGAGCCACCCGTAACTGATAATTTGCTGTCAAGGGCGTGAGCTGCGCGGTCTAAATCCATTTTGGCTTTACCCAAGGCGCCATGCCAATAAATAGGCCAAGTCAATTCGGTACCAATGTAGCTATAAGCAACCGTTTTGCAATTGTCAGCTAATACGCCAGCTTCGCTTAGCGCACTCATCCATAATTCCCAATCTTGGCCGCCCATTACCGTGATGGTGTCAGCAATTTCTTGCTCAGTAGCAGGCTCTACAGAGGTATCAATAATGGTGTTTTTGTTGGTATCAACAGCCGTGGCAGTATACGTTTGGCCAATTGGTTTAAGTGATGAACGGATAACTTCACCGGTGTCTGGCAATTTACGAACTGGAGAAGCCAGTGAGTAAACCACCATGTCGATTTGACCTAAATCTTGCTTGATAAGCTCAATAACTTGTTGCTTTGCTTGATGGCTGAATGCATCACAGTTAATGCTTTTTGAATACAGGCCTTCTGCTTTGGCAAACTTGTCAAATGCCGCTGTGTTGTACCAACCGGCAGTACCGGGCTTAGTTTCAGAACTTGGTTTTTCGAAAAACACCCCGATGGTGGCGGCGTCGCTACCAAATGCTGAAGCGATACGAGAAGATAGGCCATAGCCACTTGAAGAACCGACAACCAGTACTTTTTTTGGCCCATTAGCCATTTTGCCTTTGGCTTTAATTAGTTCGATTTGTTCTTTTACGTTCGCTTCGCAGCCAACAGGATGAGTCGTGGTACAAATAAAGCCACGAATTTTAGGTTTAATAATCATATTTAAGCTTCTTCCTTTAACATTGGCTCTAGGATAAATAGTTCGGCGACTAAATGGCACTGATTTTTGCTAAAAAGGTCTCAAAACCATAGTGGTTGGAGCAGTTTAGCGCTTTTGCATAAATTGACTTTGCTCTTTAATGAGTCGCTGGGTGTATTCATGCTGTGGTGCGGTAAACAAGGCCTCAGTGGTGGATTTTTCAACCATATGACCATTTTGCAGTACCATAATTTTATCACTTACATGACGGATAATATTGAGATTATGTGAAACGAAAATATAGGATAAACCCATCTCTTTTTGGAGTTTTAATAGCAGATTAATAATTTGAGATCGAACCGATAAATCCAGTGCTGTCAGCGCTTCATCTGCAATAATAATTTTGGGATTAAGCATTAATGCCCGCGCAACGGCGACACGCTGCTTTTGGCCTTCTGAAATCATGTGCGGATAAAAGTCTGCGTGCTCGGGCAATAAGCCGACTTTTCTTAAGGTTTCAATGACCAAGGCTTTACGTTCCGTTGAATTTAATTGTGTATTAAATCGCAACGGTTCTTTAAGCAAGTTACCAATGGATAAACGTGGATTTAGCGAGGTGGTTGGATCTTGGAAAATCATTCTAATTAACCGACATCGCTGCTTTAAATTATGCGTTTCTAATGTTTCACCTTCAAAAAATATTTCGCCGCCACTACGTTGCTCTGCACCGACTAAAATTCGGGCAAGGGTACTTTTGCCTGATCCCACTGTTCCCACAATTGCCAGTGTTTCACCGCGCTCGAGTTCAAATGAGACTGGAGACAATGCCTGATAATATTGAGGTTTAAAACGCTTATAACCGGTTAAGTATTGCTTACTTAACTCAGTCACTTTAAGCAATGGTGTCGTCATCTTCTTGCTCACTTTTATAAGGGAAATGGCAGGCAAAATAGCGGTCTTTAATATGTTCAAGTTTAGGCTGTTTTACACAAGTTCGCTGCGCTTCAGGGCAACGTGGGCCGAGTCGACAACCCGCGGGTAAATGTTGCAGAGACGGTGCCGACCCTTGCAGTGTGGGTAAGTTAGCTTTGTGACGCATTTTTTTAGTATGATCAGGTAGGTTTTTTAATAATGCCCGCGTGTAAGGATGATAGGGCATGGCCACCATTTCGTTAACGGGTCCTGATTCCATAACCTGACCACTGTACAGAATGGTTAAGTTGTCACACCAATGCACCATGGTTTCGAGCTCATGGCTGACCAATAAAATGGACACATTTTGCAGTTGATTGAGTTGTGATAATAATCTAAAAATCTGCGCTTGAGTATTAAGCTCCATAGAGTTGGTTGGCTCATCGGCAATGAGTAGTTTGGGATGATTGGCGACAGCCATTGCAATCATGACTTTTTGGCATTCGCCTTCAGACAATTCCCATGGATAGCATTTCATTAGCATTTTGGGTTTTTTTATACCCACTTTGTGGAGCCATTTTTGCGCGTTTAAATAGGTCGCATGACTGCGTCGCCAAAAAGGAATATTTTTATTGGGCACCATAGCTTCAATTAATTGACTACCAATGGTTTTAACCGGATCTAAACTGCCTGAAGGATCTTGGAAAATCATCGCCATTTCGCTGCCCATTAGGCAACGCCGTTGTTTGGCATTCATTTCCAATAAGTTTTTTCCATCCCACATCATACGATCGGCAATAATATGCCAATTAGGACCCAACACCCCCAAAATCGCTTTGGCTAACAAACTGCGCCCAGAGCCTGATTCGCCAACCAGCCCATGAATTTCACCTGGGTTGATTGTCAAACTGACTTTTTCGAGCACTTTTACAATGCCCTCGGGGGTATCTAGTTCAATCGTGAGATTACGAATATCGAGTAAAGGCATAAGTTAGTTTCTTATCGGTGCAAGCGCAGAACGTAAACCATCACCAACTAAGTTAACCGATAACACGGTAAACAAAATGGCGATACCAGGGATACTTACGGTCCAAGGTGCGAGCAGTAAATTATCAAGCCCTTGTGCGACCATCGCCCCCCACTCTGGACTCGGTGCCTGAGCTCCGAGGTTTAAAAAACCGAGTGCAGCGATATCTAATATCGCCGCAGAGATTGCCATCGTGACCTGAATAATCACCACATCCCATACGTTGGGCATAATCACATACCAAAAAACTTGCAATGAGTTGGCACCGTCTAGTTTTGCTGCAGTGACATATTGTTTTTGTAGCTCTTCATGAACGGCTTGATGAATAACACGGACAAATTGTGGAACCATCGCGATCCCCACGCCCCAAAACACATTATTAAGTCCTGGCCCCATAACCGCGACCACTAAAATGGCCATTAATAATGAAGGAATAGAGAGGAGTGCATCTAATAAGTGACCCAGAATACTCGACTTAATACCGCGCATCATTCCTGAAAGCGAACCAATAATAAAGCCAAAAAACAGCGAAGCCGCCACAATAAGTAGTGACATACCAAAGGTTAATTGTACGCCGTGTAAGATGCGGCTAAAAATATCTCGTCCAAGATCGTCAGTCCCAAGAAAGTGTTCTACTGAACCGGCAGGATCCCATGATGGCGGCAATAGTAATACTTGTTGGTCTTGCATCTCGGCCGAATAAGGCGCGATGATCGGGGCGAAAATAGTTAATATTAATAAAAATATGACGGCCCATAGACCGATTACGGCAAATGGATTAGCCGAAAACGTTTTCCACATTCGCCACAGCGGTGAGGCAATATGATCTTCTTGGTAAATTTTAATTCGAGGCATACAATTCCTTTCTGCTCATTGGATTGATTGCGGTATGAAGCAAATCAATCAAAATGCTCAAGAAAATGATTAATAATGAGACAGATAAAATGCCTGCTTGAATGACGGTATAATCACGCTGATAAATGCCCGAAACTAACCAGCTGCCTACACCTGGCCACGAAAAGATAACTTCAACCACGATGCCATAGCTAGCAAACGATCCCAGCATTAAACCAATACTTTTTAGCACTGGAATTAAGGCGTTGGGTAATGCATGGCGCAACAGTATTTTAGCTGTGTGTAAACCTCGCGCTTCAGCGGCTCGAATATAGGTTTTATTCATTACATTTAAAATGGCTTGTCGAGTGATCCTCACCACCAATGTAAAGGGAAGTACCGCTAAAGTGACTGCGGGTAATATCAAGTGCAGTAAAGCATCATGAAATGCCGGAATGCGATAAGCAGAATCAGATAATAAGGTATCTATTAACATGAAGCCCGTGACAGGTTCAATTTCATAAAGTAAATTAATTTGGCCTGAAATCGGCAACCAGCCTAAATTGACTCCAAACCACATAGATAGGGTTAACCCCAGCCAAAATACCGGGATAGAATAACCCGTTAAAGTGACCGCTAAAATACTATGTTGAAGCGCTTTATTATTGCTTAAGGCAGCCAGAATACCTATGGGAACCCCAAAGAACACCGCAATAAATCCTGAAAATAACGACAGCTCAAATGAAGCAGGCAATACTGAAGCCAGTTCCTCTGAAACCTCTTGCTGCGAGTTACTGGATATCCCTAAGTTACCCGACAAACGCTGGCGTAAATAGGCAGTAAACTGCAATAATTGATTATCGTTTAATTGATAATCTTGTTCAATTTGCTGTTTTTGCTCAATCGTTGGGTACTGAATCCCCGACAGCGAGTAAGTTTTACTGACAGGAAATTGTCCCGATGCCATAAATAGCACTGCTATCATTAACAGTGATGTGGCCATAAACAGCGTTATGCGCCTAAAGAGGTAACGCCACATTTATTGGTTTTCCTCTTTTGTTTTGGTTGTTCCGGCAAATGAAATGCCGCCATAAGATCTAATTTGCATGCTAGTAATATTGTTCTTTTTCAAGACCACTTTTTTAGCGTGAGCAAGTGTCACCATAGGAACTTGATCGCTGATAATCGCTTCGGCGGTTTGATAAAAAACTTTACGTTCTGGTTGAGTTGAGACACTTTGGGCTTGGGTTAATAAGTGTTCAAAGTCTTTTTGGCACCAGCGAGAGCGATTATTGTTAGAGGCTAATGCTGCGCAGCTTAATAACGGGGTAAAAAAATTATCGGGGTCGCTATTATCAGCATTCCAACCAATGAGAACCGAATCATAATTAGAACTGGCTAACTTCTGGGTGAACACGCTCCAATCATAGCTAATGATATTAAGTTTTACCCCAATACGGGCTAAATCTGCCTGAATAAGCTCCGCTGTTTTCAGTGCGCTAGGATTATAAATCCGCGCCACAGGCATGGCCCACACATTAATGGATAAATTAGATACGCCTGCTTGTTGCAGTAAAGCTTTGGCTTTTTCAGGGTTATATTCATTAGGCGATAAGTTTTTCGAATAAGCCCATGATGCTGGAGGCAAAACCCCTGTAGCCTCTACGGCGGTATCATTATATACCACGTCTAAAATATTATTCTTATCGATAGCATGTGCAAGCGCTCGCCTTACCCTAACATCATCTAATGGCGGTTTTTGGGTGTTAAATGCCCAAAATGCCACGTTCAGTCCGGGTTTGGTATCGACAATAATATCCTTATGTTGGTTAAGTACTGCAAGCTCACCCGCTTTGGGCAATGCTGAAACACTGCAGTCTCCGGTGATTAATTTGGCAATGCGCGCGGTGCTTCTTGGGGTAATATCAAACACCAATTGGTCTATCTCAACCGTGGGTCCCCAATAGACTGGATTCTTTTTATAGCGAATATATTCATTTTTAACATACTGATTGAGCTGAAAAGGTCCTGTGCCTACAGCGTAATAATCAATATCTTCAGGCTTGCCCTGGGCTAAAAGTTGATAACCATATTCTGCCGATAACACTACGGCAAAATCAGTGGCGAGATTAGATAAAAAAGAAGCATCTTTACGCACTAAATGAAAGATAACTTGGTAATCGTTTACTTTTTCAATTTTATCGATTAAATCAGCAAAACCTATACTTTGAAAAAATGGATAACCGGTTCTGCTGACTAAATGATATGGGTGCAAGGGGTCAATTATACGGTTAAATGAAAATAACACGTCGTCGGCATTAAAATCTCTTGTAGGGGCAAAGTGCCGCGTCTTATGAAAGCTAACATGCTCACGCAAGGTAAATAGATAACGTAACCCATCATCGGAGATTTGCCATGATGTTGCTAAGCCGGGAGTCATCTCGGCTTTTTGTTGGCTGTAATTCACCAATCTGCTGTAAATCTGATGTGAAGTGGCATCAATAGTGGTGCCAGATGTGACAAGCTGGGGGTTAAAACTTTCGGGATTACCTTCGCTACAATATACGAGACCAGAAGGTAATTGTGCTTGTCCGCATGCAGCCAACATAACGCTGGATAGACATAGAGACATCAGCTGGTACCAACGTTTTACTATAACAGGCATGGTGTGATCATATTTTATCGATTTTGAGTGGTTATTTTAACAGTGTTCATTGCATTGGGGCAATGAGCATATCCAAGCTTCATTCAGCTCTTATCGAGTAAGTTGTACTTTTTCAAAATACCACGAAGTTGATGATAGCTTAAGCCTAATAAATCGGCGGTTTTTTTCTGATTATACAGGCCTTCAGCCAATGCGCGTTGCAATAATTCTATTTCACTGTTTTCGGTATATTCTTTAAAATCTATTGGAAATTCGATGCTACTCAATACGGCTGATGTGTCGGTGTTAATACGGGACTCAATGGGCTCAGCAACAGAGGCCGTGGCATGTTCAATCTGCATAGCTTGACGTTCTCGGGTTTTGACTCTATTTACTGGACGGTAGGGTGATGCAAAAGGGTCTAAAATAATATGATCAATTTCTTGGCCATCAGTCCCTTCGCGATAAACACTTCGCTCGACGACATTTTTTAATTCACGGATGTTCCCTGGCCAGCTGTGCATCATTAATTGTTCTATCGCCAGCGGACTAAAACCGCCAAAATATTCCAGTGATAATTGTCTTGCCATGCCAATAGCAAAATATTCTGCTAATGTCATGATATCTTCGGTTCTATGTCTTAATGGAGGTAAGGTGATTACATCAAAGGCTAAACGGTCGAGTAAATCAGCTCTAAATTCACCATTTTCTGCCAAGGTCGGTAAATCTTCATTGGCGGCACAAATAAGCCGAACATCAGATTGAACTGTTTTACTGCCACCCACTCGTTCAAATTCACCATATTCGATGACACGTAATAACTTTTCTTGGATTAATCCCGAGGTGTTTGCGAGTTCATCTAAAAAGAGTGTTCCACCATCAGCGCGTTCAAAACGACCTTCGTGCCGACCTTTTGCGCCAGTAAATGCACCAGACTCATGGCCAAAAAGCTCAGTTTCGAGTAAATTTTCACTTAGTGAAGAACAATTAAGTTTAATAAAGCTTTGATCCCAACGAGGAGATAAGTAGTGTAGTCGTTCTGCAATTAATTCTTTGCCAGTGCCGCGCTCACCAATAATGAGCACAGGCTTGGATAATGGCGCGACTTTAGACACATGTTCTAATACTTCAAGTAATGCATTAGATTGGCCGATGAGATTATTTTGCTGAAATTGTTTACTCACAGTTAGCTACTCGCAAAATTGTTAGTGATTTAGACTAATAATTGGTGAAAATCATAATAAATGGCTTGAGTGTTAAAAGAAAGCAAAAGTTAAATATTTGTTTAAGTGTATGATATTATTTAACTTGTAAATATTGGCACGTAATGTGTATTACTAACTGCGACATCCACGTTAATTTTGAGGAACACATTATGGGAATTTTCTCTCGCTTCGCTGATATCGTTAATTCAAATATCAGCTCAATACTTGATAAAGCCGAAGATCCAGAAAAAATGGTCCGTCTTATCATTCAAGAAATGGAAGACACTATTGTTGAAGTACGTTCAACCTCAGCGAAAGTATTGGCTGAGAAAAAAGAATTACTTCGTCGGATTGCTCGTGTTCAAGAGCAGGTTCAAGATTGGCAGAATAAAGCTGAGTTAGCGTTATCCAAAGATCGTGAAGACTTAGCCAAAGCTGCTTTGAGTGAAAAACAAAAAACAGTTGGTTTACTGCAAGCTCTTGAAATGGAACTGCAAGTTGTTGAAGAACATGTTGCTCGTTTAAAAGATGAAATCGCTCAACTTCAAGAAAAATTGAATGATGCCCGTGCTCGTCAAAAAACCATCATTATGCGTAAGCAAACTGCCACTTCACGTTTAGAAGTAAAAAAGCAGCTTGATTCAAGCAAAATCGATGATGCGATGATGAAGTTTGAACAATATGAGCGTCGAGTTGAAGGGATTGAAGCACAGGTAGAATCATATGATTTAGGTAAAAAGAACGTTCTCGCTGACGAGTTTGCAGCATTAGAAGCAGAAGACTCTGTCAATGACGAATTAGCAGCATTAAAAGCAAAAATGAGTGCAAAAGCACAACCTAAATCTAAAGCATAAATTTATTCAGAGGTGAGTTATGGATATGGATCTTCTTATTGCACCAATTATCATCTTTATGGTGATTGTGGCACCTATCTGGTTGGTTCTTCATTATCGCAGTAAGCGACAAGTGAGCCAGGGACTCACTGAGGAAGAATTTAATCAGCTTAATGGTTTAATTGCTAAAGCTGAGAAAATGAGTAGTCGCATCGAAACATTAGAAGCGATTTTAGATACTGAATCACCAGAATGGAGAGCAAAACATGAGCTCAGCTAATGGTCGTACTTTATACCGCAACCCCAAAAGTGGTAAAGTGGCTGGGGTGTGTTCAGGTATCGCTGATTATTTTAACTTTGAAACATGGCTAGTACGTGTCATCGCTGTGTCGATATTCTTACTCGGTGGCTCAGGGTTTGTGTTTGTTATTTATATTGCCTTATGGATGATATTAGATATTAAGCCACAGAACTTACAACACAGAGATCAGCACAAAGATATTGAAGTTAAAAAGAAAGTTTGGCAAGCGGGTGAACCTGCAAAGCAAGCGTTGTTTGATGTTAATCGTCAATTTAATGGATTAGAAGTCCGTTTACGACGACTCGAAGAACATGTCACTTCAGACAACTTTGATCTTAAACGCCAAATAAATAGTCTTTAATCCTACTAATGGGCGGTTTTCCGCCCGTGTTTTTGGGGAGCCATCAGCCATCATGAGATTTTTAGATCGTTCCTTGTTTCACGTCACTCAAACCGCGCAATCTTTGGTTCATCGTAGTACCGACCGTCATGTTAGGTTAGCTGTGACTGGATTATCAGGTGCAGGTAAAACGGCTTTTATCAGCGGATTAGTTAACCAATTATTGCATGCCGGGAAAGGGGCCAAGCACAATCCTTTACCATTATGGCAAGTGGCGCGCGAAGGTCGATTAATTGCCGTCAACCGTGCCATGCAACCTGATTTAGATATTGCCAGTTTTGATTATCAAGGTGCAATAAATGCATTAAGCTCGTCGCCTCCCTATTGGCCCGCTTCAACCAAAAATATTACTGAATTACGCTTGGCGATTAAGTATCAGCCACAACAAGGCTTGTTAGCAAAGTTGACGGATACCGCAACCTTGTATGTCGATATTGTTGATTATCCTGGTGAGTGGTTACTTGATTTACCTATGCTTAAACAAGACTTTACCCATTGGTGTTTGTCGCAACAGGCCACCGTGACATGTTTAAGCCATTCACCTTTATTTGCGGCATTTAATCAGGCAGTAGAGCAGTTAGACTTAAGCCTATTAGCGGATGAACAACAACTTAAGCACATTGCTGATTTGTATCAAACCTTATTGGTTGATTTGGTTCGGCAACAGGGGTTTTATCACGCCCAACCAGGGCGTATGTTATTACCGGGTGAATATGAAAATACCCCGTTACTGACATTCTTTCCATTGATTACCTTGAGTCCAATTCAGCATTCGGAATTATCTGCAAGCTCAAGTGATTCAAATTATCACGTACTTAAACGGCGTTATGAACAGTACGTATCACAAGTCGTTAAGCCCTTTTATCGTGACTACTTTTCTCGATTTGATCGCCAATTGGTATTAGTTGATTGTTTAAATGCGCTTAATCATGGTCAGGCGCAATTTAATGACATGGGCCGTGCACTTAACAGCATTATGGAGAGCTTTCAATTTGGTCAGTCGAGTTTAATAAAACGTCTGTTTTCACCGCGGATTGATAAAGTTTTATTTGCTGCTAGCCAAGTAGACAGAGTGACTCGTGATCAACAGAGTCATGTGCTCAGTTTGTTAACCGCAATGCTACAACAAAGCCAGCATTATGCCAATTTTGAAGGCAGTGAAGTTGAAACCATGGCAATAAGTGCGATTAAGGCCACCCAACATGGGATGGTCAATATTGATGGTGTTCAACAAGAAGTGGTAAAAGGGACTGGGCTTGATGGCAAGAAAGTGACCTTATATCCTGGCGATGTTCCGGCATCATTACCTGATGCAGAATTTTGGCAACAACAAGGATTTAGTTTTAGTGCTTTTCTGCCGCCTAATTTAAGTCATATTCATGATCACAATCCGCAATTTGAACACATTCGTCTCGATCACCTTTTAGAGTTCCTATTAGGCGATAAATTGTCTTAATGGATTTATTTTGAGCAATAATTTGGGCCTTAGTTATGAATGAATCTACACATAGTTCGCCGATAAAGAAATCGCAAATATTTACGGAGTCAGACTTAATCGTGACTCAAGAGGCGCATTCCAAAGCGGATCCTATTAAGCCCGCTAAACCGTTTGAAGACATTGACTTTATTTGTGAGAAATCCTTAATAGAATTACCAGCCTCAATGGAAGACAGCATTAAACCTGCAACACCCAAGCGTTGGTCACTATTGGCAAGATTATCGATTATTGGTTTGGTGTTATTCGTCATAGTCCAGACCGTGATGGGGTTAATTGACTCTCTTCAGCAAAGTCCGTGGTTATTTGGTTTTTATGCAACAGTGTTATCCATTGTTAGTGTATGGGCGATGGTGTTGACCCTTAAAGAATGGCGTAAATTAGTTAATCTTAAAAAGGTGAGTGACCATCAAGCGAAAGCTGAACGGTTGTCGCAAAGCATGCAAATGGGTGAAGCTAAACAATTTCTGGCACCAATATTAGCCAAATACCCTAATAACGAGGCAAAGCAACAATATCTACAAGCCTGTAGTCATGAACATAATGATGCTGAAATCGTTGTATTATTTGAAGATATTGTGTTGTCTGAACGTGATCTACTCGCTAAAAAGCGAGTTAATCGTTTTGCTGCAGAGTCGGCTTTATTATTAGCAGCCAGTCCCTTAGCCGCGCTGGATATGGCTATTATTTTGTGGCGTAATCAAAAAATGATCAATGAAGTCGCTGCTATTTATGCGATTGAGTTAGGTTATTGGAGTCGGATAAAGCTTATTCGTAGCATTGTGGTTAATCTTATTTACGCGGGGAGCACTGAGGTGATTACCGATTTAGGGACCCAATTATTATCGGTGGAAATGACCGGCAAGTTATCTGCCCGAATTGCACAGGGGCTCGGTGGCGGTTTACTTACCGCAAGACTCGGTTATCAAGCTATGAGTTTGTGTCGCCCTATTGCATTTAATAAACACAATAAGCCTAAATTATCCCACGTTCATCAGCATTTACTGGGTGAATTAAAGCAGTTTACCTCGTCAATGACGTCCAAAAACAAATCGAAACAAACTCAGCCTGTTGATAAGAACGAATAAAATATGTGTTTTTTTTGTACAACGTGAGTTTATTGACTACAGTTAGCCTCCGATCCGGAAACCCTACGCGTTCCGAATCGTTCGAGCTTGGTAATGGAGAAGGACGCATACCGGCAAATTAAGGAAAGAAAGGAGAATCTACATGAAATCACCATTGACATTAACTGCAATATTTATGGGTTTATGCTGTTTGTTAAGCAGTCATTCTTACGCCGCAGAAACGGCAAACACAATGGCAGAACCTACACAGAAAGTGACAAAAGCGATTGAAAAAAAATCAACTGATATGCAAAAGGTCAATATCAATAATGCCAGTGTTGAGGAATTACAAGCCCTCAAAGGTATTGGTCAAGCGAAAGCAAAAGCGATAGTTGATTATCGAACCAAAAATGGCAAATTCACCGATTTACAACAGTTAACCATGGTGACAGGTATTGGCGATAAGCTAGTGAGCCAGAATACCGAGAATATGAGTTTCTAAACGAGACTGTTATTAAAAATTAGAATTAAAACTAAAACGGAAGCAATTGCTTCCGTTTTTTTTCGACGCTGCATTACTTACTGAGCATTTAATGCTTGGCCATTTGTGTCGATAGAGCCATTGCCCATCAAAAATAAATAACTAGGCATAATTTCTTGTGCTGTTTTTAGGGTTTTTGGATCTTCACCAGGATAAGCCTTTGCCCGCATTTCAGTGCGAGTTGCGCCAGGATTAATACTATTAACTCGTATCGAAGTGTTATCACACTCATCGGCTAATACTTGCATCATGCCTTCGGTGGCAAATTTAGAAAAAGCATAAGGTCCCCAATAAGCACGACCTTTACGTCCAACACCGCTTGAAGTAAACACAATTGAAGCATGCTCGGCTTTACGCATTATAGGCAATAATGACTTGGTCATGATGGCTTGAGCCGTGACATTGACCTTTAAAATGGTTTCAAGAGAGGTTAAATCAATATGCTCAAATGGGCCTAATGCCCCCAACTGAGATGCGTTATGCAATAAACCATCTAAATGACCAAACTGCTCAGCAATGGTGTCTGCCATATCAATATAATTCTGTTCGGTCGCGCCTTTCATATCTAACGGCACAATGGCTGGTTTTGGATAACCGGCATTAACTATTTCATCGTATACGTTTTCGAGTTTTTTAACGGTCTTACCGAGCAAAATTACCGTTGCGCCGTGTTTGGCAAATTCGATTGATGCTGCACGACCAATACCGTCTCCAGCGCCCGTAACTAAGATTGTTTTGTTATTGAGTAAATCTTTTGCAGCTTGATATTCCAACATGATTGATTATTTCCTCTTAGCGCAATCGCCCGTCAAATCTAGTACCGGATAAAAAATAAACGACCGTTTGAAACAAATGATTAATAATTGTATGCCAATAGGTCATACGTATGTAACAAACTTGTAGCTAACTCAATAATTTTACGTTAACTTGAGAATAGTTAAGGACTAACATAAGTCCTTATGGTCGCATGATTGGACTTATTGTGACTAGTTTTTGGGGAAAAAAAATTATTAAAACAAGATTTGGGGAAAAAAGATGAAAAGACTCATTTTGGGTGTTGCAATAACATCTGCTCTTGGCTTAACAGCATGTGGTGGTGACAGTTTTAACGAAGCCGTAGCGAATGCTGAGCCGTTAGTGCCTGTTTCACATATGCAGTTTGATCCTGCTAATAGCCTAGTACCATTACCAAACGATTTACTTTTTAGTGGCACAACCGATGGCACATTATCTATCCCTGGCGAGGCCAGCGGTAACTATACTGATCCTCAAATCGCATTAGGTGCATTAGATGGCTGGTCAACTAGCTCACCTATTACGGTTACTGTTGAACTTGCTAATGATTTACAGGGCAATGCGTTAACGTTGGATGCAGCCTCTGTGTTTCAACCGGGTGCGGTGCGTATGTTCGAAGCGACGGTGGGCGGAGCATTATCAAGTGATGCTGAGTGTCAATCAGCACCTTCAGTTTCTGCCTGTAAAGTGGGTGAAGAGCTTCAATTTGGCGTTGACTTTGTATCAAAAGCATCAGGCAATAAAGTTGCCATCGTACCGCTTAAACCATTAAAAGCTGGCCAGTCTTATATCTACGTGACTACCGATCTTATTCAAGATTCGTTAGGCCGTGGTATTGCTCCGTCTACTACATATGGTCTGTTAAAGTTAGATTTTGACACTCAGCAGCTTGAAACAGAACAACAAAAAATGCTCCAGTATCTCGTTAACAGTTATGAGAAAGGCGTTGCTGCAACACATGGCGTTGACCCTGAGTCGATTAGTTTTTCAGGCTTATTTACCACTCAGTCCGTAGCTGATGTGTATGAAACCACTAAATTATTGATGGCGTCTAACCCAGCCTATATGCCTGCATTTGCAGAAGCGATAACGCCAACGGGATACACTGTTGCTCAGGCTGCGGGATTAACTGTAGAAGACGGTGCAGCATATGTTGTTGCTGACATGGCCGATCTTTACACCGCAAAAATTAAGCTGCCTATTTACGGTGATTGTTCATCTGCAACTTGTACTATTCCAATCATCGATGGTGCCCCAACAGCCCCCAATGGTCGCTGGTTTGCTCAAGGCGACAGCCCGGTATCAGTATTATTAGCACTACAGGCCGGTACATTAAGCCAAGCTAATTATTTTGCCCAAGCATCTGACAACGGTGTTGACCCTCAAGCAGCGTTGAGCAACCCAGCACTGCTTGCAGGTAAGCAGTGGAAACTTGACGATGGTACTGCAGCTGACACCACTAAACATTTAACTAAGTTTAATCCTATTCCGGCTATCCAAGGTTATGAAACTGTTGCCGTTCAAATTACCTTACCCAATGCGGCTAAGCTTGCCGCATTTACTGCTGCTCAAGGGGGTACGTTTGTACCACCAACCAGTGGTTGGCCAACAACGATTGCACTGCATGGTTTAGGCGGTGGTAAAGAAATGGCGCTTGCTTATGCCGGCACTTACGCTGCTGCTGGTGTTGCCACTATCGCGATAGATATGCCATTACACGGTGCCCGCTCATTTGATTTAGACAAAGACGGCATTTATGAAATATCTGCTACAGATCCTTCATTTGGTCCGGTAGTGGGTACACCTGATGCGTTTACCAATGGTAACCCATTAGTGTTTGTCAATATTTCAAGCACACTGACAGTACGTGACAATTTCCGTCAAGCAACCTTAGACCATTTAGGTTTAAGATTATTATTGACTGGAATGGCGCAACAACTCGCTGCGGCAAGTCAACCTCAAGTATTTGATGTATCTAAAATGAGTGCTCAAGGTTTGAGTTTAGGAGGCATTGTGGGTACCACATTCTCAACCTATGCGAGTACCGGATTAGTTAATCCTATGACGGGTGATGCTTTACCTAACGCTTATGCAATTAATGCAGCATCGTTAGTGGCGCCATCGGGTGGTTTAGCGGGTGCTTTTGCTGGATCTGCGGCGTTTGGGCCAGTGTTGTTTAGTAACATTACTGCCTCTAGCACTTTCATGGATCTTGTGACGGCGGCTAATACAGCAGGTTATGAGCCTGGTACCCCAGAATACGCAGCATTAGTGCAGGCGGTTTATGCTGGCTTTATTCCTACCTTTGCGTTTGCAGTGCAAACGGCTATTGATTCAGCAGACCCGATTAACCATGGTGAGAAATTAGCGTCTACCGGTTTACCTGTGCACCTGATCGAGATTGTCGGTGATGGTGCTGGTAATTTACCAGACCAAACCTTACCTAATAGTGTTGAAGGTTTCCCATTGTCGGGTACTGAACCATTAATAGCTTCGTTAAGCCTAGATTGTGTTGATACAACAACGCCTGGTTCTGGTGCGGTACGTTTTTCTAAAGGTCATCACAGTTCGATTGTGAGTCCTGGTGAGACACCTGCAACAGATGGTATGGCAATGCAAGCTACTGTTGAAATGCAGTCTCAAGTAGCAGGTTTTGCAAAAACAGCTGGTTTAGGACAAGCGACGATTGTTGTGAATAATAGTGATGTGATCCAAAGTTGTAACTAATGCTTACTAATTAGTATGTAATATCTTAAAAAACCCAGCAATTAGCTGGGTTTTTTATTGTCTACTTATTGGTTATTGCTGTTAAAATACCGCAGATTGTCATCCCTGTATGGAGCGAAATTTGGAATTTTTATATGAATACGGCCTGTTTTTAGCAAAAGCGGTAACAATTGTTGTCGCTATTTTAGCGGTAGTAATATTTGTACTGGCTAGCAGCATGAAAAACAAATCTGATAAAGGTGAGTTAAGACTGACTGATATTTCAGATGAGCTGCTGCAACTTAAGCACCAGTTAAAAGAAGAGTTACTGCCTAAAAAGCAATTTAAAGCCTATGAAAAGCAAGTGAAAGCAGACGAAAAAGCCGCTGAAAAACAAGCTTTAACCAAAGGCAAAGTGTTCGTTATTGATTTTAAAGGCAGTATTGATGCCAATGAAGTCGCGTCATTACGTGAAGAAGTCACCGCTATTCTAACCATTGCTGATAAAGATGACCAAGTGTTGGTGAATGTTGAAAGTGGTGGCGGTATGGTTCATGGATATGGTCTAGCTTCAAGCCAATTAGATCGCTTGCGTCAAGCTAATATTCTGTTGTCTATCTGCGTGGATAAAGTGGCGGCGAGTGGGGGTTACATGATGGCGTGTGTGGCAAACAAGGTGTATGCCGCTCCTTTTGCGATTGTCGGTTCTATTGGCGTAGTGGCACAGGTTCCTAACTTTAATCGCTTGCTTAAAAAGCATGATATTGACTATGAGCAGCACACTGCCGGTGACTTTAAGCGTACCTTAACCATTTTTGGTGAGAATACCGATGAAGGCAGAGCTAAGTTCCAACAAGAACTCGAAGAAACTCATGTATTATTTAAAGAGTTTGTTGGCCGTTACCGTCCCAATATGGACATTGCCAAAGTGGCAACAGGCGAACATTGGTATGGACAACAAGCCATTGATTTAGGGTTAATTGATGAAGTATCTACCAGTGATGATGTGATTTTAACTTTAGTTAAGACCCATCAAGTGATCAAAATAAAGTATCAAATGAAGAAAAAGCTGGCTGATAAAATTGCCCATGGTGCATCATTATCAGTAAATACCGTGATGAATCGTTTAGCTGAGCGTAACCAGTCGGTGTAGCATTACATTGTGAGTGATTGGATAGATCAAAAAACGACAGCTCATGCTGTCGTTTTTTTATGCTAGAAAAACCTCAATATGATTAGGCTTTGTAACTGATGTGTTGATGAAAACGTAAAATAACATCTGCATGTTCTTTATCGATGTCTAGCTCATTAGTAAAGAGACGTAAAGCGTCTTCTACTTGGTTCATGAAGCGGCCATAACCTTCGTCTGTTTCATCACTTTTACCCGCTACAATGACAAACCGGAAAGCATCTACAAGCTTATTGGCATCCCAGTGGCAAATAGGTTCAGGTGATTCAGTGTGAGGGTCAAACCCGATCATCTGAAACTCGTTGGTGCTGGTTAATTGCTCATACTTACTGTTACGTACAAGTGGCAACTTACCGTTAGCAACAACAGCAACACGATTTAACTGCTTACTGCTTGTCGCTTTGAAAAACTTATCGCATAAATTTTTATACAGACTTGAAAAATCAGTTGTATCATTTGCAAGCAATTGCTTTTTGATACGACGCTCAACCGGAATGTTAATGGTGACATAATTAAGCGTGCTCACATCGTCTGGTAGCTCGCAGTGACGACGATGATAGCGGCTGTCTACTGCGCGTAATTTATAGCCGTATGTTTCTTTGAGCCCCTTGGATTTTGCAAAAAAGTCATATGAAAGATGCTGGTGGTCACGCACTTTAATCGGTACATCTTTGACGGGTAATAACGGTTTTAACTCAGCAATAAATTTTTGCACATGAGAATGGAATTCAGCTGAATGGCTACGAAGATCTTTACCTGTGGCTAAAAATACAATTCTGAGCTTTCTGGCTCGAAAACCTGCAACGCTGTGCAAACTGTTTGCTTCATGATGGGCTGGATTATAGAAAAAACGTAATTGCTCTTCTGAGTTTAAGCAATAGGCTTCGTTGTGGAAGCGTACCATAGGTAATTTGTCGGTGGTGACAACGTGGACGTTGTACAATTCTTGCTTTTCAGCTAATTGATAAACTAATTTACTGAATTCATCGTAACAATTTTCTAAATCACTGTATGCGTTAAGATATTCATCGGTTAACGGGAAACCAATGGTAATGTATTGATTTTTACGTGTTGCGGTTGGCAAGTATACTTTTTTTTGACGACTGACGGACATATTATTTCCTTATTGCCTTAGTTGTTGTCTAAAGTTTATCGTTATTTATTTATTGTTATTTATTCACTGTTAATTATTCATGGTTATCTAATGTGCTAGCTGTGCTCATTTTAAACATTGGAGCTTAAATTAAAATGACTTTCGATCACTTTATTAAAAAAAAATTAACATTTTGAGCTAAAGTCAAACAAACTGAGCGATTTACTCTACTAGTGCCTGAGTGATCCAAGGTAACATCCACTGCGTAATCATCGGTTGAGCCTGTTCATTAGGATGAATGCCGTCGCGTTGCATTAATGTTTTATCGATGGCGATATCTTGCATAAAAAACGGTATCAGCTTAATCGCGTATTCTTCGGCTAATTGATGGTAAGTCTGAGTAAAAGAGCTGGTATATCGGGGACCGTAATTGGGTGGCACCATGATTTCAGTCAGTAAGACTTTGGCGCCATGTTGCTGGGATAGGTTAATGATTTTTGTAAGATTTGATTTCAATTTATCGGGTGGAAAACCACGCAGGCCATCATTGCCTCCTAACGCAATTATAATTAGATCGGGTTGGCTTGACCCCAGTAAACTCGGGAGTCTACGTAATCCACCCGCGGTGGTTTCACCACTCACCGAACCGTTAATAATGTGGGCGTTTGGCAGTTCATCACGGAGTAATTGTACCCAGCCTTGGTTTTCTGCCATACCATAGCCTGCACTTAAACTATCACCTAATATCAGAATCGTGGCAGCATAGGTTGGTGCGCACATCATTATCACTAAAAGCACGCTAGTAAGTACGCGTTTAAGTGACGAATATAAGAAGGATTGTATGTCTAATAATATCGATCGAAATATCAGTGCCATTACTGTAACTAACCTCAATAAAACTGTCGTGACCCAAGAGGGAGAGTTGACTATCCTCAACGGCATTAATATAGAAGTCAAGCAAGGAGACAGTATAGCCATTTTGGGACCATCAGGTTCAGGTAAGTCGACACTATTGGGATTACTTGCGGCGTTAGATACGCCTACCTCAGGTGAAATTGTATTAGATGGCGTAGCATTATCAGGCTTAAATGAAGAGCAAAAAGCTGCGCTACGTAAACAAAAAGTCAGTTTTATCTTTCAGTCATTTATGTTGGTCGATACGTTAACGGCCCTAGAAAACGTGATGTTACCTGCTGAGCTTGCTGGGGTGAAAGATGCCAACCAAAAAGCCCAATCGATGCTCGACCGAGTCGGTTTATCTCATCGATTAAATCATTTACCCAAACAATTGTCCGGTGGGGAGCAGCAACGTGTCGCCATCGCACGGGCGTTTATTTGTGAACCCAAAGTCCTGTTTGCAGATGAACCGACAGGTAATTTAGACAGTGTTAACGGTGATAAAATCGCTGATATGTTATTTGCACTCAATCAAGAGAGTGATACTACGCTTGTGCTGGTGACCCATGATTTACATTTGGCCAAACGTTGTGCTCGGCAATTAGTAATGGAAAATGGTCATTTGTCAGAACCCTATTTAGATACCAGTGTGACCGAACATAAGCATTCACAGCCTTTAGCGGAGGTTAATTAATGGAATGGCAAATTGCGTGGCGATTGTTTAAACGAGAACTGGCTCAAGGGCAATTAATGCTTATTGTATTGGCCATTACGTTAGCGGTGTTATCAGTAACGGGCCTTGCGCGGGTGAGTGAGCGTTTACAAGTGGCCATTAATGGCGAAGCCGCTAACTTTATTGCTGCCGATCGTATTATTGATTCGCCGGTTGAACTTGACCCACAATTGCTGACACTGGCAGATAAAATAGGGCTGGCTCACGTCACGAACATGCAATTTAACTCGATGGTGTATTCGGGCGATAAGTTTCAGTTAGTCACGGTAAAAGCGGTAGGTGATGGTTATCCGTTAAAAGGCGATATAGAGCTGAGTAACGGTATCACTAGAGCACTGCCACAAACGGGTCAAGCGTGGTATGAAAACCGTTTAGGTGGTTTGCTTGGCTTCCCACAAACCATTGAATTGGGCAATAGTGAGTTATCGCTTACAGAAGAGATTAGCCGTTTACCTGATGCTGGCTTTAATCCGTTTGCCTCCTCGCCGGTGTTACTTATCCGTTTAGATGATGTGGCGGCAACAGGCATTATCCAACCGGGCAGCAGGGTGACTTATTTATACCAATTTACCGGTAATGCTGAACAACTAGTGGCGTTTGAACAGCAAGCCAAACCTCTACTGAATAACAGCCAGCGCTGGGTGGATGTGCAATCGGGAGATTCTCCTATTGCCTCAGCAGTGCAGCGTGCTGAGCGCTTTCTGTTGCTCGCCAGTCTACTCGGCATTGCTTTAGCGTGTGCCGCGATTGGCATTGCCGCCCAGCGTTATTGTCAGCGTCATTATGACGTAGTGGCCATGCTAAAAACCTTTGGTGCTTCGGGTCAGCAAATTCGAGTATTATTTGGACTGCATTTGTCGTTAGTAACACTATTGGGTATTGTCCTTGGTTTGCTGGGCGGGGTATTGCTCGACCTTGGGATCACCGCTTTTTTACCGGCCGAAATCGCCGCTTACTCACCCCCGTATTTCCGCCCCATATTATTAGGGGTTAGCACGGGATTGATCAGCGCATTTATGTTTTCCGCATATCCATTAATGCGTTTATTGGCCATTCCGCCGTTAAGGGTATTGCAACGTCAATTAGAAGGCTTGCAGCTAGGCATGTGGTTGCATCTGTTATTAAGCTTGGCTGCGATGGCCTTGTTGGGTTATTTATATTCAAGAAGTTTAGCGTTGACCATGACGGTGGTACTCGCGGTGATGTTGTTGGGAGTCTTATTGAGTGTGCTGGGGTTTGTGATGATCCGCTTTGGTCATGGCATTGGCATGAAAACCACTAATCCTTTTCAATTGGCTTTAGCCGGACTTCGTCGTCGTGCGCGGCAAAACGCAGTACAGTTGGTTGGTTTTAGCAGTGCACTGGTATTGCTGTTAACCATATTAGCGTTGCGCCAAGATTTACTCAATGAATGGCAGAAACAGTTACCTGAAAATGCCCCCAATTACTTTTTAGTCAATATAGCGCCAGAAGATGCTAAGCCACTTGATGACTTTTTAACCCTCAATCATATTAAAGCAACCGATATTTATCCTGTGGTTCGTGGGCGACTGACTCACATTAACGACGAGGAATTGATTTCAGGTAAGCAGGCAGAGAACGGTGTTGAAGGGCGTGTGGGTATTTCACGCGAACTTAATTTAACCTATCGTGAAACCTTACCGCCGAATAATACCTTACTCGAAGGCGCATTTAACCTCGCTGGCGATGATGTGTCGGTCGAGTCTGGTGTGGCAGATCGACTCGGCATTGTAATGGGGGATACACTAACTTACCTCATCGATAATCAATCATTTTCGGTTAAGGTTGCCAGTATCAGGCAAGTGCATTGGGAAACCTTACAACCCAATTTCTTCATGATCTTCACCCCTGAAGCACTCGCGCCGTTTGCTTATACTTCTATGGCAAGCTTTCATCTAAATGATGCGCAATTGGCGGCCGATGGAAGCCTGCTTAGCGCAAATCAAGTGGTATTGCAGTTAATTCAACAATTCCCCACGGTATCGATTATCGATGTCGGAGCGATTGTTCGGCAGTTACGGCAAATCATTGAGCAAGTGTCATTGTCGTTGTCTTTGGTGTTGGTATTAGTGTTACTGGCCAGTGCTTTGGTGTTGGTTGCGCAAACGGAGGCGGGAATGGCGACTCGGCAGCGAGAGCTCGCCGTGTTGCGTACTTTTGGCGCCTCCGGTTGGCTGCTACGCGCTTCAACGGGATTTGAGTTTGCCATACTCGGTGCTATTGCTGGCTTGTTGGCGGTGATTGTGGCCGAGTTTGCCTTGTTTATGTTAAAAACCCAAGTGTTTGATCTGGTGGTTTATATGCATTGGCCATGGTGGGTATTAGCCCCTGTTGCGGGGGCGGCAATTGTGTCGATATTAGGTATTTGGCGCTGTAGGCAATTACTCAATATGTCCTGTAGTGACATGCTCAAAGCCGGTTAGGTTGGCACCAAAAAAGGAGATGATGATTCATCTCCTTTTTTACTTCGTTAGTCGGGTTACTTTTTTTGTCTTGGTTTGTATTGTGTAGGACAATAACCTCTATCAATGCCTAGAGGACGTAATTTAAGGTGTTTGGTTTTACGGCCACTGACACGTGATCGCCATAACTTAAAACTATTAGGTTTAAGCGCTAGGCGCATCAGTTTGATCACATTGGACTCGCTTAAGCCGTAAAGGTGTTCAATGGCTTCAAATGGGGTTCGGTCTTCCCAAGCCATTTCAATAATTCTTGAGGTATCTTGAGGTGGTAGCATTGCTTTTCAACGTCTTGATTGGGTTTGCAGACTAATACGTTAGTCGATTCAGTTTAGATTAGTGCGTTAAGGTAAATGTGCGACAGAAAATTAGCCTTGAGCCAATTTTTTTATTCACCGTGGAAAGGTTGATGCGCCTTGACCGATTTGGGTGTAAAAGTGCTGAATTATCTTTGCAACAAGGCGTGTGCTGTATTCATCAAGCAAAGGTCTGCTTTAATGAGCTTGTGGTATTAGATGGGGCAACTCAAGTTTATGAAAATAATCATATTAAATTGGATGGCAATAAGCTGACCTGCCGGCCTTTTCGATATTAATGGTCAATAAGTCTGCTAATGCCCTTTGTTCTAATGTCGATGGCGTATATTCGACATTTTTTTCTTTAGTGGATATTGAGCGATTATCACAATGACATATTGCTGGGCGGTTAGATGCAGATACTACCGGCTTAGTACTTATTACCGATGACGCTCGTTGGACCTCAATATTACCTTACCCTCCAAGCTGTGTTGCAAAGTATACCGGGTCACATTAGCTTCGGATTATTAATCAGGCAAGCACTTGTTTAACCACTTAATCGTTTTTAAGTTGGCTTGATGTATAATTACGTTATATTGATTAGATCTCGGTGCCGATCACAGGGAGTGTAGTGGTTAATTTCGTGATAAAACAGTGTAAAGAGCTGAATGATTTATGACTTAGTCCACCATGATACTTAGTTTTAGGGGCAAATATTGTCAATGGAACATAAAACACCACTCTCATATCATTTTAAAGACAAACATATATGGTTTGACATGACCATGTTGGCGGCTTTGTTTGTGGTGGCGGCCTACGTTCCGCTATTAAAAATTGTTCCTTTAGTTGCCTGTCTAGAGTTATTCAGCTTTTTTAGTTTTCACTTACTAGCAAAGCGAAGTCGCTTCCAGTTACAGGGCTTTCTGGGGGGATTTATTTCCAGCACGGCAGTTTTTTTACAAATATTGAATGATAAAAAATTTGCAACAACAAGTGAACGTGACTTGCTACTGACATTGTTGTTTGCCTTATGTTCTATGTTACTGGAATGCCTATTTATTATCTTTTTTTTGGCAGATCAATTACCTTTTACTTTTTATATCCCCTTTGTCACGCAATTATTGTTTTTTATTACGGCGATTATATATGTGCAGATTCAATCCAATTTACTTTTTTTAAGCAAGCAATCAGGACAACCTACAGTTGATATTGAGCTATTAATTGATCATCCGATAAATTGGAAAAATGTTGCTAAGCTATCTATTTTTATCCTCGGACTTGTTTACGCCATGCATTTTATAGGCAGTGAACTTGGTCTCTCGCGAGAGATCAGTACTTTGCTTGTGTCATTTTTTGAAGCTCATGCCATTCTTGTATCTGTGATGACCGAATGGTCTATGAATCCACAGGATATTGATTTAATGAATTTATTGTTGTTAATTTTACTCGGTAACACCATCAGTAAATCGTACTTGGTATTTAAAGGAAGCAATTTTTCTCACAAAGGGTTTTTTATTGCAATGATGTTTATGGGGTTTGCGTTAAGTGTCGGTGTTACATTTATTGACGCTTTTTTACTTGAGTAATGTGTTTGCTATTACCCCTAATAATACAAACAGCACTTGACGTCTGTGGCATAATCCCCTCAAGTAGCCAATAAAAAATGATTATCCCACGTTAAGGTTATTTATGCGTCTTGATCGATTTATTTGTAAAAGTACTGAGTTATTAAGGTATGACGCGATCCAACTAATTCATAGTGGTGAGGTGTTGGTTAATGGTGTGGTTGTTAGGAATGAAGCTGTTCAGGTTCATGAAAATAATGAAGTTAGCTTAAACGGTCAAAAGCTTGCAGCTCGAGCTTTTCGTTATATGTTAATCAATAAACCAGCCAATACTCTTTGTTCGAATGTCGATGGTGTCTATCCGTCGTTATTTTCGTTAATTGACGTCGAACGCCCATCTGAGTTGCACATTGCCGGACGATTAGATGCCGACACAACCGGATTAGTGCTTATTACCGATGATGGTCGTTGGACATTTGCTATCACATCTCCGTCTGGACAATGCCATAAAGTTTACCGGGTTAAATTAGCTAAGCCGATAGCCGCAAATGCTTGTGAGTCTTTTTTACAAGGCATTGCTTTGCAAGGGGAACAAGAGCTGACATTACCGGCGCATTTGCTCATTATCACACCTCAAGAAGTATTGCTGACTTTAACGGAAGGCAAGTTTCATCAAGTAAAGCGTATGTTTGCTGCTATTGGTAATAAAGTGTTGTCTCTTCATCGTGAAAGTATTGGTGCTGTGAGTGCCGATGTAGCAGCAGGGGAGTGGCGTTATTTAACCGATGTGGAAATTCGCTCATTTGGTGATAAATGACTCTGCAGTCATATTACGCCTCTGCCAGATAATCTGTATCCCCACCAAGCGATTGCATAACCATCAGTTATTATCTGAATTCGGGTGTAAACCATTCCAGATTTACCCGCTAAATTATCAAAAATAAATCTTAACAGACTAAATATGCCACTGCTTAGGCTAAGATCCTATAATCAAATAAGGTGCGATTAATAGATAATTTTATGAGTTTGTTGATAGATTTATCCCAGTAGATATTTACAGATCTCGATTAGAATACCTTAACTAGTCGCTTTTTTATTGACCCCCCCATCATCGCAAGTGTTTTTGATAATATAAAATTATTAAAATAATACTAATTGAAAATTTAACGCTACAAAAAATAATAGCTATACTTTCTTTATTGAAACTAACCACCCAATAGTAAGGAAGTCATAACATGGTTTATCCTCGTACATTTAGCCACATTGGTATATCAGTACCAGACTTAGAAGCCGCCGTTAAGTTTTATACAGAAACGCTAGGGTGGTACATCATTATGGAGCCTACGGAGATTGTTGAAGATGGATCGGCAATCGGTGAAATGTGTACTGACGTATTTGGTGCCGGTTGGGAGCACTTCCGTATTGCTCATCTATCAACGGGTGACCGTATTGGTGTTGAACTTTTTGAATTTAAAAACCAACAGAACCCAGAAAACAACTTCGAATATTGGAAAACGGGTATCTTCCATTTCTGCATACAAGACCCCGATGTAGAAGGACTAGCAGAGAAGATTGTTGCTGCGGGTGGTAAAAAGCGTATGAAGGCTCCTCGTTACTATTATCCAGGTGAAAAACCATATCGTATGATTTACATGGAAGACCCTTTTGGTAATATTTTGGAAATTTACAGCCACAGTTATGAGTTGACTTATGCAGATGGTGCTTATAAATAAAGCGTATTTATACACTATAGGAATGTGAGGGGATTTAAGGTTCATGGATAACTTTGTGTGAGCGAGCGTATAATTTATTACAGATTAGATAATGAAAAAGACCACCATTTTAGGTGGTCTTTCTATTTTAATCTAGGTCTGCTAAGTCATCACCTTTAATGGGTGCCAATGCCAATAACCTTCGATATTAATCAGTGAGTAAACTTAACCTAAAATTTGTAATCCGTTAGGCTATTGGCTTTAAATGCGTCAATCATTTTTTTTAAATGAGGTTATAAACCGTTTTTATACTTCAATATAAAATTAAGCTTCAGCGTCTACATCCGTAACTGAAATACCAATATGTGAAAAACTACTTAGATATTTATTATTCAATTTAACCGCTTAATACCGCTGTGCTGCCTCTTATGCCGCACGAGTTGATAACGTGAGTGCATAAGATTATGTGGTGGCCATGAATGATTAAAAATACGTAAAATAAAAAATCTTTCTCATCATTTTTATTAACAGTGACGTTAGCACTGACACAAAGGATATTCATTGTCGATAGTAATCAAGTGTTATCAACATGCTTTAGCTATCCATTCTAAATATCCTATGCCATAACCTTGGAAGAAATTTGTTACTATCGGGCAGATATGTTGAGACGGCGGCAAGTTTAAAACAGGCAATCGCATTAAAACCTAATTTAAATATCACTCGTATCGAACTCGCAAAACATTATAGGGATTGAGATCGCAACAAAAAAATTGAATTTACAGCAAATATACTCGAGTTCTTCTACCAAAAGTTCCAGTGGGATATAAATATAGTCAAAGCGCTGGATCAGATAAAGCTCTAAACGTTGGCCATTTAAACTCATCGGCGTTAGTTGCCATTGGCCTTGATTTTTAATTCAGCGCCCTTTAGCTTCTCCGCAAAAAAGCGCTTTATTAATTATTTCATCATGATCTCACGCATGCGATATTCACCCGTTAACGTCCTCACTTCAGGGTATTTTGCTGAAATTTCGTTAGACATTTTTTGATCCGCCTCACTCCACTTCTTCATGAACGCTTCATACTTCTTTTTGTTAGGCTCTATGTCTGCGCCATTAGCCATAGTCACTACTAATAACATATTAAAATCACCACTCACGGGCAAGTCACTAGCATAGATTTTCCAGTCTTTGATAAAGCCTAGCTCTTTTTCAATTTTAACCGCTTTAACCCAACTTCCACTCAGACCGGCCAAATATACATCAGACATATTAGGGTCCACTTTAACGGTAGTGATTACCATAATTTCGGTACCTAGATCGTAATCTTCGTAAATTTCTAATCTATCTTTAGCAAATAATGTAGAACTAAACACAACGCAAGCTAATGTAATTAATATTCTTTTCATTTTATTTTCCTTTTTTATAATTAATTAAATCGTTTGTTTTTTGAACTTTTTAATAATAGTAAGGAATTAGGCACAGTCAAGTCACTCTAAAGTTTGACATTTTAAAAATGAGTTTTATAAGCGTTGGTGAGGATTGCAAAAACTAATCGTATTAACTAGCGGGTCATGCCGGGGGAATTCAAATTGTTTTAATCAAGATGAAGACTTAAAGGCATAATGTTGTTCGCCAACGGGTCCTGCGTTGTTCAACCTCCTGCATCTGACCTCCATGGACGGAGGGAATGCCTTATTTTGTCATTCGTTAGACTATTCACTTTAAATCAATTAAATATTGATTTTTCAACGAGGTGATACAGGTTTTATACTTCAGTATAAAAATGTAACTTCAGCGTCTATATCCGTAACTAAAATGCCAATATGTGAAAAACGACTTGGATATGTATCACTCACCTTAACCTCTTAACCTCTTAACCTCTTAACCTCTTAATTTCTTAACAATGCAGTCGTGTTGTCCGTTATACCGCCCGAGTTAATAGCGTTACTATATGAGATGGTGTGCTAGTTATAAGTTATTAAAAATACTTAAATTGATAATTTTTTGTTATTATCATTTTATTATCAATGTTCATTATCAGCAGTGACGTTAGCATTTGCACAAAGGATATTCATTGTCGATAGTAATCAAGTGTTTGGTGTAAAATAGAGGCGCGATATGTTAAATCAACAATGGTTAACCACCTTCATTAAACTCGTGGAAGTAGGGCATTTCACTCACACCGCCGAGCAGCTTTTTATGACTCAACCCGGTGTCAGTCAGCACATTAAAAAGCTTGAACAGCAGGTGGGTGTTGATTTGCTTATCCGAATAGGGAAAAGCTTTGAGCTAACCGAGGCGGGGATTATTTTATATCAACGAGCATTGGTTTGGCAGCAACAACAACGGCAAGTTTTGTCACAATTAGCGGTGGATGATGAGCACATTGGCGAGTGTCGTTTAGCTTGTTCTGGATCGATGGCGTTATTGTTATATCCCCATCTAATTGACTACCAGTTACCGCATAAGCAATTACAAATCTCACTGGAAGCGGCGCCCAATCACCGCATCATCGATAGTGTAATGGCCAATACCATTGATGTCGGCATTATCACTCAGTCGATTAATATGGACGATTTGGTCGTCACCCCATTAGCCACACAAGCATTGTGTTTGGTATTACCTGAGTCGTGCTCATATCAATCGGTCACCTTTGAACAGTTAATGGCCCTTGGCATGGTCAGCCACCCCGACGGCATGCATTATTGGTCGCAAATAACCCAGCAGTATTTTTCCGATAAACAAGCGTTAGCGATGCAGGTGCCGATCCGAAGTTACGTTAATCAACTGAACCAAATTCTGGTGCCGGTAGCTAAAGGATTAGCATTTGCTGTGTTACCACAATTTGCTGTAGATCATTTTGCGCAACCAGAGCATATTCGAATTGCATCTTTTGCCACTGAGCAAACAGCTCATGTAGTCGTGAGTGAACCATTGTTCGTCATTTATAAAAAACATCGACCACTCGCTCGACGCTATGGTCCTATTATCGATAAAATTAAACAATGGGTTTAGCCATTAATATAGAAACTAGTTAATCACTTGTTGTAATGCACTGTTGATGTCGCGGTATTGAAACCCAAAGCCTGCCGCTAAAGTGCGTTTTGGCAATACAAATTGACCTGTAGTGAGTAATTCTGACATTTCACCCATTGCCAGCCTTAGTGCTAATGGTGGCGTGGTTATTTTGGCGGGACGATTTAATGCACTGCCTAATGCTTTAGCAAATTCTGCATTGCTAACTGGCTGAGGCGCGGTTGCATTATAGATGCCTTGTAAGTTTGGATTGCTGAGTAAGTAGCACAATAATCTAATTAAATCATCGATGTGGATCCAACTCATCCCTTGCTCACCATTACCTATTGGGCCGCCTAAACCAAGCTTGAATGGGGGTAACATTTTTGCCAATGCGCCGCCATTTTTGCCGAGTACAATACCAATACGCGTAATACACACTCTGGTATGTTGCGATTGAGCTTGAAGGGCAATGTTTTCCCATTCCTGGCATATATCATGGCTAAATTCAGCATTAAAACCACTGGTTTCATCAATAGGTGTGTTGCCTTGTCGGCCATAGTAACCGATGGCTGAGGCGCTAATAAACGTATGCGGTGGATTGGTGCTTTTACGGATAAGCTGAGTTAAGGCCGAAGTGATGTCCCAACGGCTGTCGCAGATCAGTTTTTTTTGCTTGTTGCTCCAACGTTTATTGACTATAGGTTCGCCTGCAAGGTTTATTACTGCATCAATATCGTTAAGATCTGGTTTGTCTGCAAGGGTTTGCCAGTATTGATGATGGCTGCCAAGAAGACTTTTTCCGTTACTAACATTTCGCGTCAATATGATCAGCTGGTGCTCGCCAAGCGATTTGACTAATTGTTTACCCACAAATCCTGTTGCGCCTGTTATTAGTATTCTCATGTAAATCCCCCTTTACTCAATGTTGCTATATACGATGATAAGCTTAAAAAATGATCACAAATTCTGCGAGTAACATAGCTGCTACTGCGGTTTTTGGTAGCATAATTCCATCGACACTGAATCTGCAAAGCGCAGTGCATGGGGTTTATCGATTTCAACACTGGCAAATTCAACCCAATCATGTTCACTGGCAATAGAGAGGGTTTGATGCGTTAAGTTTTCTAATAAAGAAAATCGGTTATTCTCAATCAAGGCAATGATTTTTTTAGTAATAGTGCGATAATTCAATGCATCTGCTACGTTGTTACTGTTGCGGGCTTTATCGGCACAATAATGGATCACCACGTTGATGATAACATCCTGTTGATTATTAATTTCTTCTTCTTTGATACCAATAAAAGTACGTAAACGTAAGTTTTTAATGCGTATAATGGCAGTTTCTGGTTTCATATTATGTCAGTAAGTCCCTGAAAGTGGTTGAATGCCAATATTGGCATCAGCTGAATATGAATAGACAATAATTTTTAACTTAGATTGCAATATGTTACTGGGTTTAGCTTAGCATATAGAATCATTTTAATAAGCAACAATAAGGATTTTTCACCCTATGAAAGGAATACAACAATCCCCCATGGCTGTTCGCAGTTTTGTGGTAATGGCCTGCGTGGTGATTATTTTAGCAGGGATTAAAACGGCCAGCCCTATCGTGGTGCCTTTTGTCTTATCTGCATTTTTAGCAGTGATTTGTAATCCTGCCATTCGATTGATGTCGCGTTTTCATATCCCTAAATGGCTGTCGATCATCTTATTAATGGGGTTTATTGTGTTAATGGGACTGTGGCTGGCCAGTTTAGTTGGCAGTTCAGTGAATGAATTTTCCCAGCAAATGCCGTTGTATCGTCAGCAATTAATTGAGCAATTTGCTTGGGTGCTTGAAAAACTGCAAAGCTTTAATATTCAGATATCTAAGCAAAAAGTGCTCGACTACTTTGACCCTGGTATGGCGTTATCCATGACCACCAACATGCTCTCTGGGGTCGGCAATGTCATGGCTAATTTATTTCTGATCATTCTGACCATAGTTTTTATGTTATTTGAAGCACAATCGTTACCTAAAAAATTCCATTTAGCGTTAGATGACCCCGATATGCGACTCCAGCAAATCGATAAGTTTTTACATTCGGTTAATCAATACATGGTGATAAAAACCTTAGTCAGTATAGCCACTGCGATTGTGATAGGCATTGGCTTGAGCATCATTGGGGTTGACTATGCGTTGTTGTGGGCGGTGATTGCTTTTCTGTTTAACTATATTCCTAATATTGGGTCCATTATTGCCGCCATCCCAGCCGTGTTATTGGCTTTTATCCAAATGGGCCCAGGTGCTGCGGGTATTACCGGTTTACTGTATGTGGGTACCAATATGGTGATGGGCAATGTGGTTGAACCACGTTTTATGGGACGTGGCCTTGGACTGTCTACCTTAGTGGTCTTTTTATCATTAATTTTTTGGGGCTGGCTGCTTGGCTCTGTTGGGATGTTGTTGTCAGTGCCATTGACCATGATTGTTAAAATTGGTCTTGAGTCGAGTCAATCGGGTAGTTGGTTGGCTATTTTATTATCGGATGATGTTGAGGAAACGCTCAGTGGATCTGCGAGTAATGATGAAGTTGACACTTTAGCGGCGACTGAAACAGAATCAAGTAAGGGTGTTGGCAATGCCGCTGAAAATGATAACGATAACGACAATGCTGCCAAAGCCAAGTCATCAACCACTGATGCCTGATCCTATCGATTGTATAAGCTGATAAAGTAAGAGAGTGTATGAAGCGTTTTTTACAAGTACTACCCAGTTTGACCCTAGGTGATGATGTTTTCCGCTTATTTCACGGTCGTGGAGGGTTATATGCAGGCGATGAGCATCTGTGTTTAGATTGGTACAAACCGGTGTTATTACTCACCAGTTTTAAAATGCTCGAAAGCGAGCAACTCGATGAATTAGTGACTGCAATCGTGAATTTTTGGCAACAACAACGCCCAAATGAGCCACTTAATTTGGTCTACCAATACCGCCAAGGTGGCCAAACCTTGAGTGAATTGTTGTATGGACAAGTACCTGAACAGCACGTGGTCAGCGAAAATGGCGCGCATTTTTTAGTGCATCTTTTGCGCGGACAAAACCACGGTTTGTTTTTAGATATGGCCAACGGCCGAGCTTGGGTCAAGCAGCATGCTAAACATAAAAAAGTGTTAAATTTATTTGCATATACCTGCGGTTTTTCGGTAGTCGCTTTGCAAGGCGGCGCAGATGAAGTGGTTAACATGGACATGAGTAAAGGAGCGTTAAGCATTGGTAAGCAAAACCATGTATTAAATGACTTACCTGCTGGGGCGCGTTATTTAGGCCATGATATTTTTAAATCTTGGGGTAAGCTAACCAAGCTTGGCCCTTATGACTTGATTGTGGCCGATCCACCCAGTAATCAACGCGGCAGTTTTGTCGCCACTAAAGATTATGATCGGCTACTAAAACGCCTGCCTGATTTACTCGCTCCACAAGGTGAAGTGTTGTTATGTTTAAATGCGCCCGAGCTAGGTTGTGATTTTTTGATGCAACAAGTGGCTAGCACTGCGCCAACATTAACTTATGTTGAGCGAATTGCTAATCCGCAAGTTTTTGCAGATATTGATGAGCAAAAATCATTAAAAGTACTGCGTTATCGCCTTAATTAATCTATTTATGCTGACGAACATATCAAACCGATACTGAGTATCGGTTTTTTTATTTAATTTGGCGAGAAAACCCCATCATCCGAGCAAAGTGAAAGTCGTGGGGGGGTGTTTTTCAAGGGAGTTGGCTAGGGTGTTTTTTTTGAACCAAGATTGAATATTTATCTTTAACTCGGTTTAGCGCGGCATTTATAATCTTAAGCTGTGATTATTCATTTACATAATCAATACCCGAGCCGCCATGTTACATCAAGTGTCATTTCAGTCCTCTCTTGCGCAATTCAACAACATCGCGACGGTTAAATTCTGCTAGCGATAGGGAGTCTTGTTTAGTCAATTAAGGTCACTGCAATTAAAATTTGTTTATTCAAGCACTAACGCCTCAGCGCACATTTCAAACCCCGGCTATCAACCATTACCTAACCTTTAATCGCGGGAAGCCTCTCATTGTGTCTTATACTCAATGTTAGTAAAGGGTGAAGTTGGTCATAACATCGGTAAGTAAGTCTTTATTTAATCAATATTTATGCTTAATAACCCTCAACTTGATAATGATTTATGTAAATTGATGATCTAGATCATATTAACCTCGTTTTACCAATTTGTGAGTATATAGTTTGTTCTTTGATTAGCGCTAAAATTCTCACGAGTCCTAATGATGAAGCAGCAAAGTGATGATAATTTGTTGCTTTTTATCCCCCACTCTTGGAGGGTCCATGAGTAATGATACCGAAAGCAAAAAGGGTCTGGAGTTAAAGATTTTTATCTTTTTGACTGTTTTTTTAGCCCCCATTTTATCTGTGTTACTGGTTAGCGCACTTGGATTTAGCATCTGGTTTAGCCAAATTTTAACCGGGCCGCCAGGCGCGGGTTAATCCTCAAAATATAAACAATATGAGAGCGATATATGAGCAATGAACTGCACGTAACCAGCCTAATTGTCCAAGTACACCCAGATAAAATGGCTGACGTAAGACAGCAAATTATGGCGATCGAGAATGCTGAGTTATCAGCCAATAATGACGTTAAATTAGTCGTCGTCGTTGAAGGCCCGAGCCAAAGATCCTTGATGGATGATATATCAACGATTAATGCTATTCCGGGTGTGTTGACTGCCACCATGGTGTATCACCAAAGTGAAGAGCTTGAAGAAGGTGAAGTATGAATATGAATAGACGCGATTTTATGAAAGCCAATGCCGCTATCGCAGCGGCAAGTGTTGCGGGCTTAGCGTTACCAACGAGTGCAAGTAACCTAATCACTAGCTCTGAGCAAACCAAATTAGAATGGAACAAAGCCCCTTGTCGTTTTTGTGGCACAGGTTGTTCCGTCATGGTTGCCACTCGCGATGGTAAAGTCGTTGCCACTCATGGCGATGCAAAAAGTGAAGTTAACCGCGGCTTAAACTGCATTAAAGGTTATTTCCTGTCTAAAATTATGTATGGACGTGATCGTCTGCAAACGCCAATGTTACGTATGACGGACGGCAAGTATGACAAACATGGTGAATTTACTCCTATTACATGGGAGAAAGCATTCGATACTATGGCTGAACGCTGGAAAGCCACCATAAAAGCCAAAGGCCCAACAGCGGTTGGTATGTTTGGTTCTGGTCAGTGGACTGTGTGGGAAGGCTATGCCGCGGTTAAGCTAATGAAAGCCGGTTTTGGCTCGAACAATATCGATCCTAACGCTCGTCACTGTATGGCATCTGCGGTCGGTGGCTTTATGCGCACCTTCGGTATTGATGAGCCAATGGGTTGCTATGATGATATGGAAGCGGCCGATGCGTTTGTGCTTTGGGGCTCAAACATGGCAGAAATGCATCCTATTTTATGGACTCGTATAACTGATCGTCGTTTAAGTGCGCCACACGTTAAGGTGGCGGTATTGTCTACCTTTGAACATCGTTCATTTGATCTTTCTGATTTATCCATAGTGTTCACCCCACAAACCGATTTGGCGATGCTTAACTTTATTGCCAATTACATTATTCAACATGACAAAGTCAATAAAGATTTCGTTAAAAAGCATGTGAATTTCCGCAAGGGAACTACCGACATTGGTTATGGTTTGCGTCCTACACACCCTTTAGAAATGAAGGCCAAAAACGTGGCGACGGCAGGTGATTCTACGCCGATGACTTTTGACGAATTTGCCAAATATGTTGCCGATTACGATGTTGAGTCAGTCAGTAAGTTATCGGGTGTACCAGAACATAAGCTCATCGAATTGGCTGAGCTTTATGCTGATCCTAACCGTAAAGTCACCTCATTCTGGACCATGGGCTTTAACCAACATACTCGTGGTGTGTGGTGTAATAACCTGATTTATAATATTCACTTGCTAGTGGGTAAAATTTCGACTCCAGGTAACAGCCCATTCTCATTGACAGGTCAACCCTCTGCTTGTGGTACCGCGCGTGAAGTGGGCACATTCTCACATCGTTTACCTGCAGACATGGTAGTGACTAACCCTGAGCACAGAAAGCGTGCCGAAGAGATTTGGCATATTCCAAGTGGCATTATACCGCCTAAACCGGGTTATCATGCGGTTGAGCAGAACCGTCGCTTAAAAGACGGCGATCTCAATTGCTACTGGGTTCAAGTGAACAACAATATCCAAGCGGGCGCCAATATTAACGAAGAAGGCTTGCCGGGTTATCGTAATCCAGAAAACTTTATCGTGGTGTCTGATGCGTATCCAACCGTCACCACTCAAGCTGCCGATTTGATTTTACCTACAGCCATGTGGGTCGAAAAAGAAGGTGCCTATGGTAACGCTGAACGTCGTACCCAGTTCTGGCATCAAATGGTCAAGGCCCCAGGTGAGTCACAGTCAGACTTATGGCAGTTAATGGAGTTTTCAAAGCGCTTCACTACTGACGAAGTATGGCCAGCTGACGTGTTAGCGGCTAACCCTTCATTTAAAGGTAAAACCTTATATGAAGTGCTTTATCAAAATGGCAACGTTGATAAATTCCCATTAGCCGACGCTGACCCTAAGTATTTGAATGATGAAGCTAAGCACTTTGGTTTTTATGTCCAAAAAGGCTTGTTCGAAGAATACGCTACCTTTGGCCGTGGCCATGGTCACGATTTAGCTGACTTTGATGTGTACCACAAAGAGCATGGTTTACGTTGGCCGGTCGTCGATGGCAAAGAAACTAAATGGCGTTTCCGTGAAGGTTCTGATCCTTATGTTAAAGCCGGTAGCGACTATGAGTTTTATGGTAAGCCTGATGGCCGTGCGGTTATCTTCGCATTACCTTACGAACCTGCTGCCGAGTCGCCAGATGAAGAATACGATATTTGGTTGTCTACCGGTCGTGTGCTTGAACATTGGCATTCAGGTTCGATGACTCAACGTGTCCCTGAGCTTTATAAAGCCTTCCCTGATGCGGTGTGTTTTATGCATCCAGATGATGCTAAAAAGCGTGGTTTACGCCGTGGTGATGAAATTAGAGTGATATCTCGTCGTGGTGAGATTAAAACCCGTATTGAAACCCGTGGACGTAATAAGCCGCCAGTTGGCTTAGTATTTGTACCTTGGTTTGATGCCAGCCAACTCATTAATAAAGTAACGTTAGATGCGACAGATCCACTGTCAAAACAAACAGACTTTAAAAAATGTGCCGTAAAAATTGTTAAGGCTTAAGGAGACAGACCATGAAAACAGGTAAATTATTATCGATTATCGCGTTATTAGGTTTCTCTGTAAGTGTAATGGCTACCAGCGTACCTGAAGACAAAATCGACACATTACGTTTAGCACCAATCAATATCGAACCGACACCACCTGCGATGCAAAAGGTGGTCAATAACGATGTTAAGCAGGTACGTAGTTATCCGATGCAACCACCGATTATCCCACATAAAATTGATGGTTATCAAATTGATCTTAAAGTGAATAAGTGTCTCCAGTGTCATTCTCGTACCAGTGGCTCACCCGCGCCAATGGTCAGTGTGACTCACTATATGGATCGGGATAATAACTTCTTAACTAATCTATCACCACGGCGTTATTTCTGTACTCAATGTCATGCACCGCAATTAGATGCCAAGTTACTAGTTGAAAATGACTTTATCGATATTGAACAATTAATTAAAGCGAAAGCCGCGGTTAAGCATTAGGAGTGACTATGTTTGCAAAACTGTTTGAGCAACTAAAACTGGTGTGGAAAGTATTGCGTCGTCCGAGTGTCCATTACAGTTTAGGCTTTTTGACTATCGGCGGGTTTATCGCTGGAGTAATTTTTTGGGGTGGATTTAACACTGCTTTAGAACTCTCCAACAGTGAGCAATTCTGTATTAGTTGCCATGAGATGGAAAATAACGTCTATAAAGAGTTACAAAGCACCATTCACTTTACTAACCGCAGTGGGGTACGTGCAACGTGTCCAGACTGCCATGTACCACATAACTGGACCGATAAAATTGCCCGTAAAATGCAAGCGTCTAAGGAAGTGTGGGGCAAAATATTTGGTACCATCAATACGCGTGAAAAGTTTGAAGGTAAGCGTCGCGAGCTGGCTGAGCATGAATGGAAACGCCTTAAAGCCAATGATTCGTTAGAGTGTCGAAACTGTCATAACTTCGATTATATGGATTTCACTCGTCAGTCTACGCGTGCATCACAAATGCATTCAACGTCTCTGGCTAGCGGTGAAAAAACCTGTATCGACTGTCATAAGGGGATTGCACACGAATTACCTGATATGGCGGGTGTAGAAGGGTTCTAACTTATTGGTTAATGTCATCATAAAGGCCAGCAATTTGCTGGCCTTTGTTTATTTTATCGAGCTGACTTAAGTAAAACGCTTACGTTAAATCAAGCTGTTGTCCAATCGCATCAATTAAATATTCAGTGAAATCGTGACCATGGTTTTGCAACATTTTCGGGAACATTGAAATAGGCGTTAATCCTGGAAAGGTATTGATTTCATTTAGGAGGATTTGATTATCTTGGGTTAAAAAGAAATCGATGCGCGATAAGTGACGTAATTTCATTCCTTTAAATGCTTTTACCGCATAGTCACGAATTTGCTGACTGATTTCAGGGCTGAGGTTATCTGCCACTACGTCGGTACGAGCTTGACTATTTTTGGCGTACTTTTCTTCAAACGAATAAAAAGTATTGGTATTACAAATAATCTCCCCAGGCAAGGTTGCCACCACATTACCTTGGTACTCATAAACGGCCACTTCTAATTCACGCGCATGGATCGTTTGTTCAACCACGACATAAGGGGCATAACGAAACGCGTCTTGTAGCACGTTGGCAATATCAGCTTTCACATCGACTTTATAGCAACCGACCGATGAACCTTGCGAGGCCGCTTTCACGAATACCGAGCCCCAATTGTCAAATGCCGCTTCGGTTTGTTTAATCGCATCAGCATTTAATTGGTGCAAGAAAATGTATGGCGTATTAGGGACGCCTAAGGCCGAAAACCACATTTTTGCGGTGACTTTATTAAAACAGTTGCTCGATGCTTCTGACTCACAACCAAAGTAGGGCAGTTGGATTAAATTAAAGTAAGATTGGATATCGCCTGTCTCACCGGGAAAACCATGAATGCACGGAATAACATAATCAACAGGCCATATTGGGGAGCGGTCATCTTCAAAACGGATTTCACGACGGTTGGTTAAATCGCATGATTTACCGTCTTCTGTATGATAATGTCCGCGCTTGTCGAGTACTAATTTAAGTACTGAAAATTTATCTGACTTAGCCAGAGATGACTCAAAAAAACGGGCCGACATCAGCGAAATATCATGTTCAGCACCGCCACCGCCGCATAATAACAGCAGATTGACTTTTGGCATGGTTACTCCTGGAAAAGGTAAAATATAAGCTGGAAATGGGCCGGAACAAGCAAGGTTATTCGCCCTGAAAAATTGTACTTATGATAAAGACCGACGGCTATAAAGTGCAAGCAAGCGTTAACATTATTTCAGCTTTGGGAGCAGATTTTTTAATAAAATAAGCTGTGAAGGCTCGGTGCCACGATTTACGCTCAGCAACATGTAGTGATGATATTTTAGTCATGTTGATTTATTCCGGTAAATATTTCTTACGCTCAATAATACATTCATAATCAGCCATTTCAAATTCACGGCATATTAACGGACGCTTTTCGTAAATCGAACACATCATAGTGTCTCGGTCTAACGCCGCGCACCAACCATCATCGAGCCGCAGCATCACTTCTCCACCCCAAGAATCGTTATCAATATACTCATCAGGCACCCCTGTTTCAGTAATCAGCATCACTTCAAGACGGCAGCAACAGGCTTGGCAAGTTGAACACGTCACCGCTACGGGCTGTTCTGCAGAGTTTATTGCTAGGGGAGTCGCTGACTTATCGGCCGACTCAGGGAACATAGTAATGATATTGGTGGGCATTAATGGCTGCTGTTAAACATTTTTGCTAAGCATACCGTAAATTAATCGCGATGACGTTATTTTTGGTTAAATAACCGCACATCTGTGCCCTGGTTGAGGTTAAATAATCATTATATTGAGACTTCGCCAAGCAATTCGGTGAATGCTTGGCTGTTAATGGGTTACAATTTGACCACTTTGCCAGTCAGTGCAACGCCAGCAACGAAAGTGCCTGCACCGCATTGGAAAGTGTCATTGCTGCTAGTCAGATTGTTTTTATAATTAGATTTTATTCCAATGACAGCATTACCGCCCTCTTTAATTGCACGCTCTTTGAGCGTAATCATTGCCGATAAAAATACCCAATGGCAGGCTTCAAGATCTGATTTATTAAAGGCATTAGTTTTTTTGCTAGTACTGAACTCACCAAATTGCTGCTGAGGTTCGCCATAAACTTGATCGCCAAAATAAAAGCTTATATCTGTGCCAAGTTTATTGTTTGCTTGCTCTGTGCTTAATGCATCGGTGACAGAGTAATTACCAATATCATCGCGGGCAAAAGAGGTGGCTGGAATTAAGCAAAGTGCCAGTGTGATGGCCGCTAGCGTGTTTTTCATGGGGTTAAATCCTTTTAATTGCTGTTGTTTTAAGGCGATAGAAATCCATTGCTCGAAGCAAAATAACATTAACTCACTGATTTTACGACTATCAATAAGGATTATTTAACCCTGTAGGTAGATAATAAAATTTGATAAAACAAAGATTCACTCATCTGGTCATTGATTAAGCCTAGTGCCTTTCCTCGTCAAATAGTCACAAAAGGCTATCGTCATCCAAGCTGAAAAAAATGATGTTATTCAGTTAGAAGAACAGGCGTAAGAGAAATGGCATCGTTGGTCCACTTTGCTCGCTTCAATTTTGTTTGGGTATTTACACTCGGTTACTGTTTAAATTCCTGAAATAATATCAAAATTCTGCAAGCTCACCTATTGCGTGTTAACTTATTGTTAACAATGTCGGCTGTCATTATTAACGTAATAATCGTCATGCTTATTTTCGTCATGTAGGTATTTCAAAAGGAATGGATATGATTAAGAAATCATTAAAATGGATCGCAGTAGGTACCTTAGGACTAGCGACACTGGGTGGGGGATTTGCCGCACACGAATGGTATGCAGACAAACCTTTTTTATTTAGGGCTTATCTCGACCGAGCATTGGTCAAAATGGCCTTTAAAGACCCAGAAACATTAACGTCATTAGGCTTTCTGGAGTCAATAGGCATAACAGGTCATAACGCTCACTTAGATAATGTTGATCCCGCCAACGATCAAGCTATGTTTGATGAATTGGTCGAGTTTCGTAAGGGGTTAATGCAATATCAAAATGTTGATTTAGATGAAAATCAACAACTGTCGAAAGACGTGGCCTTGTATTTATTAGATATGTTGGATGAGTTCAAAAAATATCAATATCATAATTATCCCGCTAACCAAATGTTTGGTATTCAAAGCGCTTTTCCAAGCTTTATGGAATCGACTCACCAAGTGAATACTCTAGAAGATGCGCACAATTATTTGTCACGATTAGGAGAAGTTAATCGCAAGTTTGGTCAATATTTATTGGGGCTTAAGAAACGCGAACAAATGGGCATCATTCCTCCACGTTTTGTTATTGATCGCGTGTTAGATGAAATGCGCGGTTTTATCGCGACTCCTGCCACAGACAATATTCTGTATACCTCATTACAAACCAAAATGGATAAAGCTGAGGACATCAGTGACGAAGATAAACAAACTATTTTAGCCCAAACCGATGTCGCTATTCGTGATGCGGTATACCCAGCTTATGACCTGTTTATTGATTACTTTGATACCTTAAAAACGAAAGCCGGTACTGACGATGGTTACTGGCGTTTGCCTGATGGTGATAAAGCGTACAAATTAGCATTGCGATTTTTTACCACTACAGATTACAGCGCAGATTATATTCATGACTTGGGCTTGTCTGAGGTGGCGCGTATTCACCTAGAAATGATGGCCATTTTTGACGCTGAAGGCGTTGATGTTTCAAATGGATATTTGGCGGCAATGAATGAGTTTTCTGCCAGAAAAGAGTTTTATTATGACGATTCCGATGCAGGCCGCGCACAAATTCTAAAAGATTATCAAACAATATTAGATGAAGTTGACCAAGGATTAGGTGAGACATTTAATATTCGCCCTAAAGCGGGAATGGAAGTGGTCCGTATTCCTGAATTTAAAGAGAAAACAGCACCAGGTGCGTATTACCAAGGTCCATCATTGGATGGTACTCGTCCAGGACGCTTCTTCGCTAATTTGTACGATATCAAAACAACGCCTAAATACGGCATGAGAACCTTAGCCTATCATGAGGGGATCCCGGGGCATCATTTTCAAGTTTCTATTGCGATGGAACTGGAAGGTATGCCACTTATTCGACGTTTTGCCCCTTTTACCGCCTACAACGAAGGTTGGGCTCTTTATGCTGAACGCTTAGCCTATGAGCAAGGGTTTCAAAAAAAACCTGCAGATAATATTGGTCGTCTTACGGATGAGTTACTGCGAGCAGTAAGGTTAGTTGTCGATACAGGGCTTCACCATAAAAAGTGGACCCGAGAGCAGGCTATCGAGTATATGGCCAATAATACCGGCCGTGCTGAGCGCGATGTGGTGTCTGAAATTGAGCGCTATATTGTAATGCCGGGTCAGGCGACATCTTATAAAGTGGGTATGATGAAAATTTTAGAGCTGCGTCAAAAGTCAAAAGACAGCTTAGGCGATAAGTTTGATCTACGCGAGTTTCATGATGCAGTCTTAAAAAATGGCGCGATGCCTCTGGACTTACTTGAGCGGGTTATCGACAGTTATATTGCGGCCAAGCAAGCAGAAACGACATAAGTCGTCATAAGTTAGCTATAAGTTAGCCTCAATCAGAGCTGTTAACTTGATTTACGCTCTAAAAACCAGTTGCATCACAACTGGTTTGTTAACTTTTTGTCCCGGTAATCCCGCCTCGTTATTACACCATTATCTTCATTATTATTTTGCTATTACTTGAATATGCCTGCAGAAAATAGGTTGAAAATAATCACCGAATTTGGCCATTCATTTAAAAATGCAGTAGGTGCTTTACTGACATTAACCGAAGATGGTGAAAGTGTAGAGTGAAAACGAGCTTGAAAAACACCGGCAGAGGGACCTCATCCAGCCAACACTGGCTCTGTGCTTAAATACTAGTTTATAAAACTAACCACTTCTTTAACTTGATTCGTACTAAGCCTTTCTGCTGAGTTGGACCTGGCATATTGGTCACGACGATTACACATCTCGAGGGTAATTAATGAATGAAATCTATCTTATTCCCGTTTGAATAGTCGTAAAAGTGCATAATCTGGATTAAGCATCGGCCAAGTCCAACAAGCGATTTATGCCTTGCAAAAAGAACAACCCATGAAGACTAAATTGTTATCTTGAATACAGATTCACTGGCGCCGTCTGTGTTTATTCCAAACGGGTTATTAAGCTAGCAAACTTACCTCAATCATAGGTATTCAAAAAAGGCTGTTGACTGCTATTATTGAGTTCTAACAGGATGTTTGGAGTACTCACATGATAGTCGACCCAGGCAGCTGGTCGCTGGCGGTTGTTGTGACAGCCTTCGCTGGCATCACAACTATCATCGGTTGGTTTGGTATCAAGATGACTAAAACCGCACGCGACCTTGCCCACAATACGGGCTTAGGTGAAGCACTTATGGGAGCGGTTTTCATTGGTGCATCAACATCGCTGTCTGGGATCACGACTTCCGTTTCAGCCGCTGCCGCGGGATACGCGGAACTGGCAGTAAGCAACGGCTTAGGAGGCATAGCGGCACAAACCGTGTTTCTTGCTTTAGCTGATATTGCATACAAGCGCGCGAACCTGGAGCACGCAGCTGCATCCGCTGAAAATCTATTCATGTCAGCCTTTCTTCTGACCTTACTAAGCATCCATGCGCTAGCGTTATCTTTCCCGACTATCAGCTTCTTCGCCGTCCATCCGGCGACGGTGATTGTGATCTTTGCATATATTTTTGGTGTTCATCTGCTGGCCCGTATGCACCACATGCCGATGTGGTTTCCGAGAAAGACGGCCGACACTGCATCAGAACCAGCGGGTCACCGCTATCGCAGCCGTCACCTTTGGAGGCTCTGGCTACAATTTATCGGCTATGCGGCTATTGTCGCCTTGGCTGGTTGGGGTCTCGCGCAACTTGCAATACCTCTTGGGGATAAAACGGGTTTGTCACACAGCATTGTCGGCGGAGTGTTTACGGCCGTCTCTACGTCAGTTCCTGAACTCGTTGTCGCCATCACCGCGGTTAGGATGGGCGCGCCAAACTTGGCTGTCGGTGATATTATCGGCGGCAATGCATTTGACACGCTATTCATCGCAGCATCGGATTTAGCCTATAGAGAAGGCTCTATTTATGCTGCCATTTCGAGCGCCGAGCAATTCTGGCTCGCCAACTCGATGCTGATGACATGTGTGCTTATCATGGGATTGATCTATCGTGAGCGCCACGGGCTAG
This sequence comes from Shewanella sp. CAL98-MNA-CIBAN-0140, assembly GCF_040309905.1. Classification (NCBI taxonomy): domain Bacteria; kingdom Pseudomonadati; phylum Pseudomonadota; class Gammaproteobacteria; order Alteromonadales; family Shewanellaceae; genus Shewanella; species Shewanella sp. CAL98-MNA-CIBAN-0140. Next base: position 51,816 of record NZ_JBEOPI010000003.1, on the reverse strand, counting down.
GGAACATTGGTTTGGAAAGTGTTATTTTGCTGATGTTGTATTTCGGAGGGATAGCGACTTTATTTGTATCCCCGTAGCGCGGTTCAAAATCCTTTTGTTGAAATACGGATGTTAACCATGAGAGAGCGGCCTAATAAGCTAGCCAAAGGTATCTAGAGAAAGTTGGGCCATATAATGTAGCATGGTTATTTTTACTCCAGCGGACCGACATAACTCGCCTGGTTTTTACTTACACAATCAATCGCAAGTCTGCGTGAAGTGGTCAAGTTAAATAAGGCGCTTTAAAATCCAAACAATTAGATGAGGAATTTTTTATATGAGTGAGGAAATAAGTGAAAAAATGAATGGACCTGCTTTAAACGCATTGAAAATTGCGTTTACCTACATGCCTAAATCAATTGAAGTCACTAAATATGAGTATGGTGATGATTACAAAAAGATATTAGATCACATTGAAACCGTTAGGGAAATGTTATTGATTAATGATGTTGATCCTGAAGAGGTTTACGGTGAAATCAACCCTGAGAGCACGCCCAATTCATCATATTGATTTAGTGGTGTTGAGTGTTGTTAGGTGATATAGCGATAAAAATGGAACGGTAATAGTAGTGCAGGTAACCCAGTGACGTGCTGGCAGTCGACAACCCATTTTTTGGTAACGTCTTGGGCTACTTAATCTAGTGTTTTGGGTGAACGTTTCAAGGGTAGAAAAATGGGTGGCACGATTATAAGGATTGACAAAACTAAAACTAAAAAGGACCCATTCATGAATAAATAGGTCCTTAGGTTCAGGCCACTAATCTTTGCAATCCATAATATTTAGATGTCCCCCTGTCGTGCCCGCCTCGACGGTAACTGCGCCAGCATCTTTAAATATTACAAATGGCCCATCTGTAATATTATCTGCTTCAGGATCATCAAGATGACCTAGGCACGTATATCCCACATGATAATCGCCAGCCGGTAAGTAACCCATTGTAAAGTGCCAATCACCTAGGTTGTCCTGAAAAACAGGACCCACTGAAATCGGCTCAGTTAACCCGTCAGGCGGAGTCGATCCCATATCGGCCATCATGGATAATTCAGTCACTTTTGCTGGATATAGATAGGCTAGATGCTCAAAAATACCATTGTCAGCCAAATCGACATAGGTAGTTTCACAATCTGCAATCCACTGAGCATCAACATCACCACGTAAATGCCCCATATCTGCATTATCGACAGACCACACGCCTCGGTGTCGCAATTGGAATTTATCTTGCTGCTGGGTTAACGCTTTATAGAGATTAATCTCCATTGTCATTTCCAAGTTCTTGTTCGCGGTTACTTGGAAATTTCGAAGTGGTAACTTTCCCTCTTCGGCTTCTAGAGCAAAGCGCCCTTGGGCATTATTAATATATGAGCCTTGATTACCATCACCTTGTACGATGCTGATATATGCATCATTATATTGACCTGCTTTGAGTTGAAATTTATTCAGCACCAAATTACGTTCCATTCCTTGATACTGTAGTAAATTAAACTCACGATTTTGCAACGTAATACGCTGCTCTTCACCTTGTTGATTTTTCACAACAAGCTGATCTAACACCATGCCTACTTCGTTAACACCTGACATTGGTGCGTCTGATATCGCGATAGTCAACTCACCTTTGTCTGTAGCATCATCGCTATTACAAGCACATAGGATCAATGCTGCTGTCAAAGTCATTGCAAACTTAATCTTATTCATTTTAACCTCCCTCGCCATTTAACACACTCCAAGGTTAGGGCTATCGCATGAGAGCTTGCTTTTTGAACGCTACGCTTAACCTGCAAACAAAAAACAAGAAATCGTTCAAGCTATGAAGACTTGATGAACTATGGCAGCTCATTAAACAAACTAATACTGTTCAAAAAACGTTCGCGATTTCACCCTAGTTTCAAGATACGCTTGCGAACCGGACACAAATTGATCTTGGTCAATATTTGAGCAAGTTGGGGTGTTATTTTTTAGTTTATCGGTTTAACGCAGTCTAATCTTATCATGTGCGGTAAATATTATATTCTGAGAATTATAAGCCAAGATTCAAATATTTTTAACTTAGCCGTAATCTCAGAGGTATGAGCGAATTCTTAATAATTACCGCTAACTCATTGGGTCGCAGACAGCACTAAGTGGATGATTCCTGAACAACAATATTATTACGTAATTATCTTATAAGTTTGGACCAATGCGTATTTTGCAAATCGTTGTTATACATCTAAATGACAGGGAGTTATAAAATGAAAAAATATATTTTTGCCTTGAAAAGTTACATTGCACTGCTTCTGATTACCTGCTTAATCATTACTGCTAATATCAGTGCTGCCCCCAGTGGTGGAAGGGGCGGTGGAGGAGGTGGAAGTGACGGTGAAAGTGGAGATACACCTGACTATAAGGAGCTAGTTATTCTCTATCGGGATGAAAACGGTGTTCCCATCCCAACAGAACCACAGCTTGTAATCGATCCCGAGACTGGTTTAGAGGTCTGGGGGGGATTATGTAGACAACCCATCGCTTTTAATGTGTCCAACGACTTCGATACTATGTGTCCAACGAGTTGCGCGGTGAAAATAGGTGGAAAAGATGTTGTTAGTAGCATCGATCAATACTCCTGCGCAGTCGCCGCTGAATGCACGGGCTGTACACAGGAGGTTGATTTTGGTCGTATAAATGTTGCTAGATCGGGTTCATCAGTATTTGAATCTCAATTAGACGACGTGATTGTGAGCTTGTCCACCGCAGATTGTGTCACTCTCGATCCCGCCGGACGTTTAGTTGCTAACACGGTCGAAAATGGCATTGATCCGACTACGCCAATAGTAGTGACCAGCACTATCGACTCGCCAATACAGAATCTAGCTATCTACAGGCAACTGATGCTGACGGGTGACATAGGTGTTGGTTTACCTGAAGGTGTTGATGTACTTAACACCGCAGCAAGGGGGATCGGTACAGCGTCTGGAAAGTCTGGCGAAGTTAATGTGGATCTGATTGTCTATCTCAATCAGATATTTGGTCTGACGGAAGTGGATGACACTATCCTTGGCAAACTATATGAGGATTACAGGGAAGAAGTAAAAGGTAATATGGAAACTGTCACTAAAGTCTTCTTGGACTTTGGAGATTATAGGTATGCTCGCTTAGAAAACTTCTCAAGTGAGACTAAATCACTGCCCAGACCCGCTTATATACTTGGCGATACAAGCTTTGGCTTCTTCGAGTATTTGGCCGTCACTCCTGATAATTTAGATCGATTCTTCATCAAAAAGGGCTCTATCCTAGAGGCGGTGTTCTGTAATAATTTTGATGAAAATGGGCATTGTGTTGCCGATATGGCCGATTCAACTACTGGAGAGGGTATTGCTGCTGGTTTCACTGGCGGTAATATCGGTGGGTTTGCCCAATCAGCTGATGATACTCGCGCCGTGATTAATTTCATGCACAACTGGCCGATGCCGCTCGATTATGCCACCCCTGTATCTTGCGTGGCCTCGAGCAATATCACCTATGACTTATCGATCAGTAATGAATCCGGTCTACAGGTACCCGTGCGCATGATAGACGGCATGGAAGAGGGCAGAGAATTTATTGTGTCCATCGCCAATGCAGGGCCAGACGCTGCTTCCGGTACCGTTACGGTAAGCGCCGAAGAGACAAATGGACGCCCTATCAATGGCTCACCATGGATTTTTGAATTCACTGATCTAGGTGCCAACAGAAGTGAGTCGTTCACTCAAATCTTCATTATTGACCTTGGTTATGCTACTACCATTAACTGGACGGCCACAGTGGCTAGCGCAGATGATGCAAACCCCAACAACAACGACGTTACCGCAACCACCAGCATAAAAGTGACACAAGGGGGTGGCAGAAAGTAATCAATCAACGTGATTTGCTGCAAACCACACTTATCCGAGCTACAACCGTTAGAAAATGAAAAAAAAGGGGTTGGAAATCGCCCCTTTTTTAATAGAAGTGGAATAAATTGAGTCAAATCGTGGCCAAGCCCGACAAAAACTAATAAACAGTAGAATAATCAACTTAATATAAAATCGATTAGCGATGTTCAATCATTCAGTTGTCGACCATTATTTTTGTAGGTCTAAGTGCTGTTATCCGTCATTCGGTTTGACTTGCCGCTACAAAGATTGATTGTATGACGAAAAACCCAGTCTGAATAGTAAACCTGCGTGTTAGCCCAACAACACGCGTTGTAGCATTACTCTTCCCCCAAATTACTCCCGCAAACGCTCTCCACACAATCAGCCCCACAATCTCCAAGCTAACCCCGATGCTCGCGATGTGGCTTGTTTGCTGGCTTTTTCAAATATCATGTTAGTGCCTAAACAATAGAAATGGTTCTTTGCGCGGGTGATGGCGGTGTAAAGCAGTTCTTTACTGAGTAACTGCCATTGGGCTGGGCTGGGCTTATGGGGTAACACAAAACTGACCTTATCAAACTCGCTGCCTTGGCTCTTATGTACTGTCATGGCATAGCAAGTGTCGTGGCTCGGTAAGCGTGCCGGTAATACTTTGAGCAAGCTGCCATCAGCCATCACAAAGTGGGCCATTAAGCGACTCGGCTTAGTGCTGTCTTGCAAGATTAAGCCAATATCGCCATTAAATAAGCCTAAGTTGTAATCGTTACTTTGAATAATGATTGGTCGACCTAAATAGAATTCATGGTGTGGATTAATCAGTTTGGTCTGTTTAAGGCTGTCGGTGATGGCGATGTTCATCCCTTCGACACCAAACTCACCCGCGCGCATGGCGCACAACACCCGATAGTGATTGAAGCTGTCGATGATGGTTTGTTCTGAATGGGGCAATGTTATGACACTGTCTTGTACATCCGCTTGATCCAACATCGTCTGCTGATTTATCCTTTGCTGATTTTCTTGCACCAAACTTAGATACTCACCATAAGCTTGTACCGATAAGGTCAATAACGCTTGTTTGCCGCTGTTATCGCCCAGGGCGTTATGTTGATGCTCAAACCAGTTTAATTCGGCATGTTTTTGTAGCCATACTTGGCGAATTGCATTCACATTAGATTGATTGACCGCACTCGCTAATAGCCCAATCCCCCGATCGCCTTTAAAACGATGGCTGTGCATCAGCATGCATAAACTATCACCAATCTTAGGTTGTGGATCAATAAACTGGCTAACATCTTGTTGGGTTAATTGCTCAATTAGTTTGGCTTGCGCTGCGCTGTAGCGCATTGACCACGGTGATGAGTTTGCTTGGTTAGAATGTTGTTTTAAGCCAACACAAATATCGGCTAACACTGCGCCAGCTTCTACTGATGCTAATTGGTCTTGGTCGCCTAGTAATATCAAGCGACCATGAGGCGGCAGGGCACTAAGTAGTTTATACATCATAGGTAAGTCGACCATTGATGCCTCATCGACAACCAATAAATCTAACCGCAGTGGATTATGTTGATGATGCCTAAATTGATGCGAGTTGGGGATCACTCCCAGTAATCGATGCAATGTTGAGGCGTCTTCTGGAATTTGTTTTAGCGAATCGATTAATATCTTCGCCAATGCTGGGTAGGTGACTTGGGTTAGCTCTTGCAATAAACGCTGTTTTGACGCCTTGATAGACTCACTCAGCCTTGCTGCTGCTTTGCCTGTGGGCGCGACCAAACGGATTGTTAGCGCCGATTGGGTCAACAGTAACAGTAATAATTTAGTCACTGTGGTGGTTTTACCGGTTCCCGGGCCGCCAGTGATCACCGCTAATGCCTTGACTAATGCAGTGGCAGTGGCGATTTTTTGCCAGTTAAATTGACTGTTATGGCTGTTTTCTGCGGTAAATAAGCACTCGATCAGTTGCGGCAGGTTGGTGTTATCGACGGTGCTGTTATTAACGTTGATGTCAATCGGTTGATTGGCCAGTTGGGTTAACTTAGCGGCCACTTGAGTTTCAAAGAAATGGTACTTGTTTAAATATAAGCGCCCATGCTCAAAAATCATCGGGGTGTTATCGCCCGGCTGACCTACAGCGTCGAATAAACATATTTGCTCAATCAATTGTTGATGGTTGAGTTTGATAGCGCAATTGATCTCAGCGTGACGATGGCTATCTTCTGCCATGGGGTTGCCTAAATCAATTTGATCAACGACTAAACAACTGTGCTGATTAGACAATTGCTGGCTGAGCAAGGCGCAAATGAGTAAAAACAGCTGCGATTGTGCTTCGGTAATGCTTGGGTCGTTATTGATGGTTTCAATGTTGGCCAGCTCTAGCGCAAAATGCCTATCGAGCGCAGTAATGAGTCGCTGCTGTTGCCAAAGGTCGAGTAACTGCGTGATCGGGTGGCTGAGCATTAACATGATGATGTCTCCGGGGCTCGATTGTCTGTCTGATCTGAAAATAAGCGGTCGAGTTGTTCGATTAATGCTTGCGGTGGTTTGTCGTAAAATACTCCAGCACCTGGGTGCTGTGGATGCATACCGCGTAAAAACAGATAATAACAGCCGCCAATATGCTGCTGATAATTATAGTCTGGTAATCTGAGCGACAAGTAGCGATGCAGCGCCAAGGTATAGAGGATGTATTGTAAATTGTAGCGATGACTATCAATGGCTTTAGCCATTGCCGAGTGAGTGTAATCGCTATATTTATCACCCAAATGATTGGACTTATAATCGGCAATATAAAATTGTCCTTGGTGTTCAAAGGTTAAATCGATAAAGCCTTTTAGCATGCCTTTTAAGGTGTCAAAGTCGAGTCCGCCGACATAACCGTGCTGCTGCAAAAGGTGATTTAGTTTCGCTGCCGGTAAGGTTGAAATCGGTAAGTAGAACTCCATTTCGACCATTTTTTGCTGCATGCCTAATTGGCTCAATGTCACCGCCGAAGTGGGTTGATCTTGGCTATTATCGACAACAGACAGTGACGCATCCTCTGACGCTGACGCGGTAATTAATGGCGCGGAAAACGATGGCGGAATAAATAGTGGCGCGGTTAATATTTGCTGATACCAAGTGGTTAACGGTTGTTGCCAAAGGGTTTCATCAAAACCATATTGTTTCATGGCTTTAGCCAGTGCTGGTGGCAGTTCGCTGTCGGCTAGAGTGAAATCAAACAGTTCTAACACTAGATGCATAAAACTACCGGCATTGGCGCCACGCTCGAAACTAAAGCGATCCAGTACCGGTTCGGTGATAACGTCATCTTGCAACTGTAATTGAATTAACTCATCACTGAAATCTTCATCATCGGCGCCGGGCGCGACTCTTTCATGTGGCAAATGTTTGACTAAGCCTGAATAACTGCCGACCCGCCAAGCTAGGCTCTTTGCTCGAGTCACTTTTTTGGCCATTAAGGCGTCATTATTATCATTGATATCTGCGAGTACTGAATCGTCAATATCGCTGGTTAAACATTGCACACTCATCGCCGGTAAGGTCGCAATCGCATTCACTCTGGCTTGAATAAGGGCAAAGTCAGTTTTCTTGTCGGTAATACCCAATAAATAACCGATACCGGTTTCATGCAACTGGCTGCTGATCCCAGCCTTTAACTGGCGGCTTTGGTTGGCAATATACACATAACACACGTAAACCGGTCGAGTTAACGCCACATACAGCAGGCGTAAATCTTCGGCGAGGGTTTCTTGTTTCAGTTGCTCCCAGCCTTCGTCGGTGGCGTCGACATCCCAAATAAGCTGCTCATTTTTATGGTACATCATCGGTGCTGGGCGTTTTTTATTGCCACGGGCTAAGCTGACAAACGGCACAAAGCACACTGGATACTCTAGGCCCTTACTCTTATGAATGGTGACAATTTGCACCAAGTTCTGTTCGCTTTCTAAGCGCAGTTGCTGCTCATCACCACCATTGTTACCAATCAGTTGTTGCTCGTACCAGTTAATAAGCGCGCTGCTGCCATCGAGTTCAGTGGCTTTTTGCTGCAGTAATTCGGCTAAATGCCTAAAGTCGGTTAAGCGTCTTTCACCCGATGCTTTTAAATCTGCTGAGTTGTCTTCATCAGCATCATTGAAGTTACTGTCAATGCTAATGTAATGGTCATCAACATCGATGGCCTCGGAGGTTAATGATTGCGACAAATAGCGGTGGATCAGTTGGGTTTCGCTGGCAAAGTTAAGCAGCGCTGGCATTACGCCGCGCTGTTGCCACAACTGATGCCAATGTAGAAATTGATCTAATACGTGCTGACGTTGCTCTTCATTCTGATTAAATTGATGAATGCGTTGGGCATTAAAACCGACCAGTTCGGTGGCGAGTGCGGCGCGGATAGCGCGTTCATCTTTGGGCGTGGCTAATGCGTACAGTAGAATCGCCATTTCACGGGCTTCAATGGTGTTAAATACACTGTCCCGGCTTAAAAATACTGCGCCAATTTTACGGGCTGATAACGCGGCTTTCATTACTGCGGCTTCATTACGGTCGCGCACTAATATAGCAATATCTTTAGCGATTAACGGCTCGCCTGGATGATCTAGGCTTGCATGGACTTTACATAACCCTTGTTGTGCTTCGGTGAGTAAGCGCTTTATTTCACTGGCCGCATCAGCGGCTAAGCGCTGCCTTGCGGTGGTTTTATTTAGGCCGTTAACATCGTCTTCTGCTAATAAGCGGATCCGCAGAGCTGCGGGATTTGGCTTAGCTTCGCTAAGGTGTTTATTGGCCGCCGATGAGGGTGTTTTGACACTATCATAAGGAATGGCTTGGCTAATAAAAGGATCGTCATGTTGGCTGAATAACTGATTAACCCCATTAACTAACTGAGTCGATGAGCGGTAATTAGTATCAAGATTATAATGCGCTTGAGTTTGTTGGCGCGCGGCAATATAGGTATAAATGTCAGCGCCACGAAAAGCATAAATAGCCTGTTTGGGATCGCCAATCATTAATAAGCTTAAGTGACCTTTAGGCGTATCATTTTGTTGAGCCTTAGCAGACGTATCTGGGGTTAACTCAAGTTGTGAGGCTAACGGCTGCTGATACACCTGATTGAAAATAGTAAATTGCAGTGGGTCGGTGTCTTGGAATTCATCAATTAACGCCACCGGAAACCGCTTAGCAATGGCATGGGCGAGGGTGATTGGATTTTGGCTTAGCGCCATGGCTAAGCTGAGCAACAGATCATCTGGGGTCATTAAGTTGCGTTGCTGTTTTTGGCCGGCAAAACGCTGACGTATTCCCTCACGGGCACGCACTAAAAACGACGGGATCAGCTCGTTAATCAGTTCCAGTAAACGCTCAATATGATCCAGTAATGGCGCTTCAGTTGCCGTCGGGATCACGCCACCTTTGTTGAGCTTTAGCTCGGACAATGCTAACTGTTCAAGCGCTTTTAATGGCGGTAATCCCTGGCCAAATTTAACCCAGTTAGTCACGCTGTCAAACAGTTGGCTAAGCTTAGGGTAGCCGTCGGCGGCTTTACCAAAACGTTGGCCGTTTAAGGGTAACGATTGTAATAATTCCAGCGTGTTGTCGTGCAGGCTTTGCCAAAGTAAGGTAAAGCGGCTGATGCTTTGGCTTAGCTGTTGTTGCAGTTTTTCAAAGGCTGGTGGTTGTTTTGATAGCACAGCTTGGCTGGCACCTAATAATGGTCGCAGCTTTTGGGCTAAAACATCGGGTTCTGCAAACACATCACTAATGGCTTGGGCCAAAAAGGGTGGCAATGGATAACAGACTTCACGCCAGAAATCGCGCACCGCATGGTGTAAAAACTCACTGTCATCGAGAGTAAACTCTGACTCAAATAACAATGATGATTCAAATGCCATGTCGGACAACACCCGTTGGCAAAAGGCATGAATGGTGAAAATAGCCGCTTCATCTAACGACTTTAAGGCTAAATCTAAGCGTCTTAAGGCTATTGGGCGCTGAGCCTCTGAGGTGTCTTGGTAAAGTTGTTCAATAAAGTCATCATTAACGGCTAAGCCTAAAAAACGCTTAAACGCTAATTTAATCCGTTTGCGAATACGGTCTCGCAGCTCTTCGGTGGCGGAGTTGGTGAAGGTGACTACCAAAATTTGCTCACAACTTAACGGCGATTGCTCACCGTGACCGAGTAACAAGCGTAAATATAAACCTGAAATAGTATAGGTTTTGCCGGTACCCGCACTGGCTTCAATTAAGCTGGAGCCGTTAAAAGGTAAGGTGAGGGCATTTAGCGGTGCGACGTTAATAGGCTCCATTATTGCGCTCCTTGTTGGGCTGCGCTGGAAATGAATTGCGCTTGAATGTCTACCGCTGTGCCACTGACAAAGGGTTCTAATTCCGCCAGTTTATCTTTGTGATATTGGCTTAACATGGGCTGCAGCAATTGGTTGGCTAACGCGCCAAATGTCGCTTCACCAAAGTCGTCTGGGAAATGAAATAACCGCTGGTTATGTGGATCGTGGCCTTCACCAAATTTATTTTGGCCATCATCCCATTTTTGCTGGGCTTTGAGCAGCTTTTCATCATGATCGCCTTCGGTTTCAACATAGGTAAAAGCTGTTTTAGGCATAAAACACAAGGGTTGAGCTTGGCCTTGAATAAAACCAGTGATAAAGCGCATCAATTGCGCTTTGGCTTGCTCGGCAGTAATTGGTGCAAAGGCATGAAAATGACCAATGTCGAGTAGGTAACTAAATTGATTTTTACCTAAGCCCGACGTTGACGAATTGGCCATAGCATTGATGCACAAATGGCGTAAGTATACTCGAATAAAATCCCGTCCGTGGGCTGTGCCTGGGCGGTAATTAACTAAACCTTTAGGCAAAATATCGTCAATACGCCCGGCAAGATTCACTCGCACCTTTGGTGCATGCTCTTGTGCTGGTAAATCCTGCACCAGTAGATCAAAGTTAACATCCACATGTAAAGTGTGCATGGCTTGTTGATCTTGTAAAAACTGCACCCGATTAATCAATGGCGATATATCGCGTAAATATTGGCTGATTAACAAGTCATCAAACGGCGCCATCGGCAGTTCACCACTGGTTTTGAGCTTGCTGAGCAACTCATTATCAGGGCTGTCGAGTTGGTGTTCAATGGCATTGTCGAGCATTCTTGATTGCAGTAAATAGCGCTCGAGTGCATTTAAGCTGAAGGGTTCGTCGTTGTCATCGGCTTGAATATTGAGCGACAAATCCACTTTTAAACTGCGGTTAAAGAAAAATTGCGCCGGATTACGATAAAAACGGATTAATGACGATAACTCAAGCTCGACCACTTTAATCCCTTCACTATTGATTTGAGTGTGGGCAAATACCTCATCGGCTTGTTCGACCGATAAAGGTAATGCTTGCTGGAAAAAGTGATTATTGATGGTCGCATTGGCTGGTGGCGGGCACCATTGGGCATTAAAACTGTGTTGTAATTTGCTTAAGCTATCGACAGTTTGTTGTGTGTCGCGAAACAGTTTAGCGTCAAAAGGTTGTAATGGTTGTGCTTGAATGAGCTGGGTTAATACGGCTTTGTCGGCGTCATCAAGGTTGATATCAGCTTGCTGTTCAAGCTGCTGCACCATTTTTTGCGGCAGGTAGCTTAGTTGGCAATATTCCACTAACTCAGAGACTAACATCGACGCAATACGCTCAGCGTTATCGCGTTCACTGTGGCCAATATAACTAATATACAGTTGCTCTCTGGCTGACAATAACGCCTCTAAAAACAGGTATCGGTCGTCTAATCGGCGCGAACGGTCACCTTTTTTAGGGCCAAAATGGGCCATTAAATCAAACCCGACAGGATGTTGTACCCGTGGATAGACGCCGTCATTCATGCCCAGCAAACACACCACCTTAAAGGGAATAGAGCGCATGGGCATTAAAGTACAAAAATTGACGCTGCCGGCAAGATAACGTTGGCCGACTCGGGATTCCGTTAAGCGTTGATTAAACCATTGTTTCAACACTTCGATATTCACTTGGCCTTGATGACCGGCACTGTCAAGTTCGGTGTCGAGGGTAACCAAGGCGTCGCGAATGGCTTGAATCTGCTCGCGTTCATCATCGTCGGTGTCGTAACAATCGGCTAGTAACTGCTGTAATTGCTCGAGGCGTTCAGTTGTACTGAAGTCGCTGGCAAATAACGTAAAATAGCGGTCAATGGTTTCTAAAAAGTTGAGCAGTTTACCTAATGCCTGTGATGACTGACCTTCAATGCCTTGTACCATTAAGGTGTCGCGGTAAATGTCGGCCTCGTCGTTAAAGGCGTAACCTAGGATTAAACGCTTAATGCCAAATGCCCATGAGTTTTGTGCAAAAGGTTGCACGCCTAATTGGCTGCGAGTTTGTTCACTGCGTCCCCAACGCACATTGGCATCATCTAACCAGCGGCGGATCAATGACAATTCGTCATCATCGAGTTGGAAGCGGCGCAAAATGGCTGGCACTTCTAAAATACCGATAATGTCCGTTAGGCCAAAGCGACTTTGATTGATGTTTAACAGGCTTAAAAAGCTATTAATTAATGGTGACTCTTGCGCCGCGCCTCGGTCGGCAATGGCATAGGGAATATAGTAGTCGCCTTTTTGCGGGTTTTTATCGGCAAAATACTGACTGTTGGCGGTGCCAAATACCGCATCAATATAGGGGGCATAAGCGGCCACATCGGGCATCATGATCACGATGTCTTTCGGGGTTAATTCACTATTGTTAGACAGTAACGCTAAAAGGTGATCATGTAAGGTTTCTACTTCTCGCAGGGCACTGTGGCAACTGCGCAGCGTAATCGAATCATCGCTGGGTAATAATTCACGGCGAGCATGAATATCTTGGTATAAATCTGCATTTGGCCCTAATGGCTGGCCAAGAGTTTCCATTTGTAGGATATCGTATTGCACCCCGTGCAGCAGGTTGTTGGGCTCGGGTTCCACATAACAATCGTAACCAAAGTCGGTATGTTCTGGCGGTAGGCCAAGCATTAAATCGAGCAGTTCACGGCCCATTTGACCATTATTGGCCAATATCGGGTTACCCACTTCTAGCTTGTCTTCCCAGTCTTGGTCGAGTTGTTTTTTGTTGGCGTATTGCAGTGCCATGCGAGCGCGGGTTTTGGGTTCAATAATGTCGCCCCAATAATGCTGGCAAGGGCTGAGTGATAACATAATAACGTCAATACGACTGGCCAAGTGGTACAAGACATCCAGCGTTTGCGGCGGCATGGAGGAAATACCAAACACGTATAATCGTGCGGGTAGCATGGATAAGTCAGTGTCTGGATTGGCTAAGGTTGCGATTAAGTCGGCATGCAAATTGGCGCGATGATAATGGCTGGCGTGTAAATGGTGTTGGTTATAGTCGATTAATGCCCGCCACAGGATCGGTTGCCATTGTTGGTTTTCATCTAATGTAAGGCGATTGTCTAGGCTCGATAATGGCTGGTTTTGCTCCCACGCTAAAATCCACTCGGGGCGATAGACTAAGTATTGGTCAAAAATATCGGCAATACGGCCACACAATTGAAACAGCTTAATCGCGTCATGTGACTGATTGAGTTGCAATAAGGCGTGGGTATTTGCTGTATGAACATCGGTATCAGTATTCGCGTCTACACCTACATCTGTATCAGCAACATCAGTTGATGCATCTATTGTGGTATCTACTTGCGGTGATAAGTATTGTTTTAGCGGACTAAAATCAGGGTTATCTAACAGACTGGGTAATAAGTCCATCAATTTCCACGTCATGGCGGCTTTGGTAAAGGCGTTATCTTTTGGCACATTAGGCAGCAAGTCATGGCACAACTGCCAGGTAAAACTTGATGGCAAAGGGAACGATAATGCGGCAGCGATACCATTGTGTTTAGCAATCTCTAAGCGTAGCCAAGTCGACATTCCCGGGCTTTGTACTAACACATGCTCACTGGCTAATAAACTGACGTTATCTAAGGGAATGGCCAATAGTTTGGCCAGTTGTTCAGATAACACTTCCATCTGATTAGATTGAATTAAAGTAAGCATGGGCAACCCGCTAATTTGAGATTAATTCATTCTATGGACTCTGTCTGAATTCATCAATCAAAACCGTTAATAATCAGAATGATTGCTGATGTTGTGCCCAACATCAGCGGCGCAGAAGTCGCAGCCGTAATCGACGGTATAACTGCTTAAATTGTTGCTGCCGTTGCTGTGCTTGTTGCACCGTGAGCGGTTGATATTTAAGTGCCACAAAGGCATTGCTTAAGGCTGTAAAGTCAGAGGCTATCTGAGGTGATAGGGCGCTTAAATGTGCGTTAACCGCTGCGGCGTAATCAGACGGGGCTTGGCCTTGTTGGCGGGCGATGCCTTTTTGAGCTAAGCGCTGACAAATGATCTGATAACGTTTATTAAGCGGGTCTTGTTGGCGGTCAACATTGAATAACCCCGCGTAGTAAGCAATCATCAGCGCGATGATCATAAAGCTGAAAATCATCAATAAAGCGATTTTACTGCTACTCACATCACCCAATAATCTTGCTAACACTTGCTGTTTTCGTTGTTCGTCAAAGCCTAGCACCCACACGCTCCAATAATAATCGACACTGGCAAGCTGTTGACGCAACTCGTTTAACCATGGGTATTGCTTCATGTGCAGAGAACTAAAAGGACTGTCTTGTAAGTAGCTGCTTTGGCTGTCAAAGGTGGCATCAAAACCATCGAGTATTCGTTGCGGTGCGATCATCGCGGTAGGATCAAAGCGTTGCCAACCTAGGCCTTCAAACCAGACTTCGGTCCAAGCATGGGCCATGTATTGATAAACGCTATAGTAACCCGCTTTAGCATTGTACTCGCCGCCTTGATAACCCGTTACCATCCTAGTTGGAATACCACTAGCGCGCGCCATAAATACCATTGCAGAGGCGTAATGGGCACAAAATCCGGCCCGGTTTTCAAACATAAAATCATCTATTTGCTGCTCACCGACACTGGGTGGACTTAACGTGTAGTAATAGGCTTGCACGGCAAAGTAATTCATCATGGCATTGATGCGCGCCTGTGGGTCGGGATAATCTTTGGCAAATTGTAAGCCGAGTTTGCGTGTTTTCGGGTTGCTATTGGACGGCAACGTGAGGTTTATCAGTTTGGTATTGCGGTCGAGTTTGGGGTCCATAATGAGATCTGGATATGACGTCACCCGATAACTCATACGTTGATCGACAGGTCTTAATGAAAACAAACGATAATCTGCTAATTCAACCACGAGATCATTTTCGCTAAACGCTTCATCTAAACCATACAACCATTTTTGATGACTGGGTTCGCTAATGACCACATAGTTAATTTTCCTACTCATATCATTAGCGCTAGGTGCTTGACGTTCGGGCTGTTGAAAATAGGCCTGATGCTGTACCTGCTGAATACTGGGGTCTTGGCGCCAGGTTTTGCCATCATAATTTTCCATCACCAAGGTGCGCCAGTAGAGATCTTTATTGGCCGGACCTAAGGTACTGCCGTCTGGGTTTTCAAAACCGGCTCGAAAAGCTAATTCAGCAGAGCGGGTTAACTTGCTAATGTCACCAAAGGAGACTTCATCGGATAAACCCGTTGTGGCGGCTTTCATGTTCGGTACTAACCACAGTGGGCTTAACCGTGGAAATACCACAAATAGCAAGATGGCTAATGGCAAACTCTGCAGCACCAATTTAAGGCTAAAACTGAGGTTGGCGGCTTTATTCGACTTATCCTGGTAAACACTGATTAACACCCCGGTATTGAGTACTGTTACCGCCAACAAGTGCAAGGTATTAAGCATGCTTTGCTGATCAAGCAAGGTCAGCGCGATTAGAAAATAGCCCACTAAGACAATGGCTTTAACGTCTCGGAGTTCCCGCATTTCAATGTATTTTAACGCATAACCTAGGATTAATAAGTTAACCAGCGCATTGAGTAACCCTATTTCACTGGACACCAATGCGAGAGTAATGGCGGCGCCAATAGCTAAGGAGGTCACCAGTATTTTGGGTGGTGCGGCCACTTTACCGAGAAAAATCCCGACTCGCCAAATAAAGCAAATGGCACAAATGCCAAGACTCCATAACGTAGCTTGTTCATGCAAGGGACTGAGGATGGCGACATTGGTGATTAATAACCAAAATAAGGTATTACGACTAATAATAGTATCAAAGTTATCGGTCATAATGGCTCACCTACTGACGACTTTGTCACATGACTTGGACTAAAATCTGGATTCATATTCGTGGGTAAATGATAAGTCCCAATGGCTGTTTGGCAGGCCACTCGGTGTGCTTCGCCTGTTTGCTGGTTGATGATATGTTCATCCAGTATTAAGCCAAATATTTGTTGGGATTGGCTTAGCTTATCAACTTGCCATGCTAATTTACTGAGCTTGTGTTCAATGTTATTCCCCGACGTATTGGCTAATGTTAACCACACAGGTAGCCCTTCAGGTTCAGCAAATTCTTTGGTTAACATCCCTTTGTCTTGAGCCCATTGTTTCCACGCGACTTGTTTGAGTGATTCGCCTGGAATATAGCTGCGTAAGCCTTTGTAGTCGTCAACGCCTGGATGCAATTTGCCGTGTTCATATTGTGTGTCATTGTCGCTGATGTGGCTTGCCAGTTTGATATCACACACTTCTGGTTTGGCGAAAATAACATGATGAATGTCTAAGTCGACATAGGACCAGGCGCGGCATAATCCTAACGGGAAGTACGATGAGACTTTGATCCGTCCCGGATTTAATCGACCGCGTTTGGTGTGTTCAAACACTACGGTTGCAATGGTTTGTTCTTGCATTCTCTTCACGCGAGCATGGCGCTGATGGCTAAATTGCAAGCAAATCTGCTGGTGGGTGGTATCGGGATTATCTTGTCGAGTATGGCCGGTTAACATGATCGGGAATGGCATACTGTCATCAGCGTAGGCATGTGGCGGCGTGACGGCCTTGAAGGTTAATCCTGCTAAATTTTTGTAACTGTAAATAATGCAGGTATGGAACACACTGGCGAGTAATAAGCTTAAGCCAATCACTAAGTTGTTTTGATAATTGGTGCCAAATAAATACAGTAAGACGATCAATCCAAGCCAAAACAGACCAAAACCACTGGGTAAGATAAAAATGCCTTTATGGCTGAGGGTAACTTGTTTTTGCGGTGGCAGACGTTTACTTATCCATCTTGACCAGCGTTGTGTCAACCATGAGGGTGTTAGGCGACTTAATCGAGATGGCTTGAACGCGCCACTAGCATCATGTGGTGAAGCATGCTTTTTTGCTGTTGTCGATTTAGCCATGAGAGCCAGTACCGTTAACGTATGGGGTTGACGCTGGCGAGTATGGTGTCAGACAAAGCTTGGCCTTGAAATTGACTACTGCTGCGAATGCGATGTTCGGCAACCGAGGCAAATACCGCCTGAATATCTTCGGGTACCACGTACTGGCGCTGATGAATAAAGGCCCATGCTTTGGCTGCTTGTAATAGGGCAATACTGGCTCGTGGCGATAAACCGTTGGCGGTATTGTGTTGACGAGAAAAATCCACCAAGGCAATTAAATAATTAAGTACCGCATCAGAAGCTGACACTTGGGCCACTTGTTGTTGCAACAACATCAGCTCTTGCGGGGTTAAACATTGCGATAATGATGCCGGTTTACTGGCTTGGGTGTGCGACTTTAACATGGCTAACTCGGCTTCGGCGCTGGGATAGCCGATGGAGATCCGCATCATAAACCGGTCAAGTTGCGACTCGGGTAAAGGGAAAGTACCCGCTTGATCAACCGGATTTTGGGTCGCAATAACAAAAAACGGTGAGCTAAGTGGGTGGGTGATCCCATCAATGGTAATTTGTTGTTCTGCCATGGCTTCGAGTAAAGCACTTTGGGTTTTAGGGCTAGCGCGGTTAATTTCATCAGCCAGTAACATTTGATTAAACACCGGGCCTTTGTGAAATATAAACTGTTGTTGCTCTTTACTGTAGATGGATACTCCAAGAATATCAGCAGGTAACATATCACTGGTAAATTGGATCCGCTGATAACTCATGCCTAAACTGCTGGCAATGCCTTGGGATAAACTGGTTTTACCCATGCCAGGTAAATCTTCAATCAGTAAGTGACCTTTGGCGAGGATACAAGCGACGGCAAGTTTGATTTGCTCAGGTTTACCTAGCAAAACTTGGCTCAGTTGATTGAGTAATGTTTGGATATTTGATTGCGACACGAAAACTCCAACTTTTAGTCATGAACCATTATCGGTTGATTATTGATTATTGATTATTGATTATCGATTACTGTATCTAGTGATGGTTTGTCGTTATCGCTTAGCGTTATGGTTTCTCGTTACCGGATCAGCATAAGCGTAATGGGTTAAATCGCAAATGATTATCAACAATTATTGAGTCAGCGGAGAATGGTGATCATACGTTACCCCTGCGACTTGTGTTAAGTAATAATAGCCGCCACGTTGTGGCGGCTATTATTACTAACGACGAGTAAACTGGTCATTATTAATAACGATGGCTGAACTCTTTTGAGCTAAACATCCCCAAACTTGGATTATCTTTGTGTTGAAAAATCATTCTGTAACTGAGCACCGCTTGCACATATTCACGGGTTTCAGTGTATGGAATTGTTTCAATAAAGCTCATCACATCTAAGCTTCCTTTAGAGACTTTTAACCAGCGTCGAACACTCCCGGGACCGGCATTATAAGCTGCCGTTGCGAGCACCCTATTTTGATCAAACTGTTTAAGTAATTCACTGTAATACGCACTGCCCAACATAATGTTCACTTTAGGGTCGTACAGGTCTTTTATGCCATTAAATCGTATTTTGTTCTTTGTAGCGGTTTGCTTGGCGGTGGCGGGCATTAATTGCATTAACCCCCTGGCACCCACACCTGAAGTCGCATAAGGATAGAATGCACTTTCTCGACGAGAAATCGCCCGGATCTCGTCAATGTTTACCGTGAACTTTTTACTGGCTTTGACAAATTCATCATTGGCGGCTTTAGGAAAACGTAAGGCTAATGAATTCCATAATTGCCCTTGAATGCTCGATTCGACACTAAAAGCATGCCAGCCGTTATTTAAGGCCAATAGGCCATATTGTGCCTTCATTTCGCTGTTGTGGCGGCGCATTAAATAGAGCCATTCGTTACGGGCATCAATCTGTTTATCTAAGGCCATTAATTCAATCACGCGAGCAAGCCCTGGGTCTTGGTGTAACCTGGCTTGCAACTCGGGGTTGGGTGCCAAATTATCATCATTCATCGCCAGAGGTTTACCTAAGGCTTCAGCGGCATTAAAACCGTAAAAATTACGTTGGCCACTTAAGCTTGACTGTAATTTTATCGCCGCTGTTTTGTCGTGGCGAGAGGTCATCTTAGCTTGCCAATATTGCCAGCGCGGATCGGCTTTACCTTGATCGCTCAGCAAGGCTAAATACTTCTCTACGGTAGTAAAGTCTTGCTCACCAATGGCCCAACGTAAGCGAATTTCGTATAGGTCATCAGATTTAATTAAGGGCAGCATGGTATCAATGTGTGACACCAGTTTTTCATCTTGCTTAATTAATGCTCGGCGGACTAAATAGCGATTAAGTTGGCGCCCTTCAACGTCGGTGAAACGATTGGTTTTTTGGTATTTAACATATAATTTAATCGCTTGATGTAAATCTTTGAGTGCCAGTTTACGCAATCCGGCATCGACAATATCACCTATGATCGGTTTAGAACTGGCAAATTTTTTCATATGACGCAAACGATTGGGATCGCGATAAACAGACAATAATAGCTTGGCTTCGTCATCATGTTGGGTGACTTTTTGCGATAAATAACTCAGCAAACTAGATTGCCCTGCATTAAAACTCAGCAGCATACGGGCCCAGAGGAGTTCTTGTGTGCGGTAGCCCGCTTTAGTCCATTGGTTAATCACGGCATCACATTCTTTTGGACGTGAGTAACCATGAACCCATAAACGTTCTATCCCCTTGTATGCCATAGTGTTATTACCTGCATCAAGTTGTGCTTGGTAATAATAACACTGTAGACGTACATCATTAGGCGTGTCTGGGGATATCACCAGAAAGTCTTGCCAATGTTGTTTGTTCCCCGCATGGAGCAGGTATCGATAACGGGCGTTATTGTATAACGGGGTGGTATCAAATTGGTTAATTGAATTCAGTGCCGTTTGCCCAGAAGATCGCACTATGCTATCGATATTAGCGTGGTAATCGAGGTAAACCGTTAACGGATAATCGGCTAATTTTTGACGTAATGCTTGATACTTGTCGAGTTGATTGTTATCCAGTGCTTGACGAGCATCGAGATAGTTTTGCTGTTGCGATGTCAATGCATGAGCTTGGCCGAAAAAGGCCAATGATGTACAGAGTAATAATGCGCCAGTAATAAAAGTGTTTGCCCAAGTGTTACGCATTTAAATGTGAATCTCCGCCTCAGTATTTCATTTGCTACTAAGTGTTTGTGATAAGTGTTTGCGTTAAGAGTTTGTTGTACGTGTTTTGTCACTATTAGGCTTGTTGATTAAATAAAGATTAATAATTACTCCTGCTAGCCGTTAAATATTTTGTTGATGGGTTTCGGCTGACTCATCTAGTGCACGGTTAAGCAATTGTTTGTCTAACTGTTTGCTGGTGTCGACTCCAAATTGCTGCATCTGATGCGCTTGTCTAATGACATTGCCTTTGCCTGACGATAATTTTGCCATGGCACTTTGATAGCTTTTATCTGCCGTATCTAAGGCGCGACCGAGCTTTTCCATATCTTCAAGATAACCACATAATTTGTCATAAATGCGGCTTGCTTGCTTGGCAATATTTTGTGCATTTTGATTTTGATATTCATAACGCCATATATTATTGATAGTGCGTAAGGCCACCAGTAAATTGGTAGGACTGACGAGCATAATATTTTGTTCAAGCGCGAAATTGACTAAGCTTGGATCGTATTCAATGGCCAGTAAAAAGGCGGGCTCAATTGGGATAAACATAAGCACATAGTCCAAACTCTTGAGGCCGTGCAGCTTATGATAATCTTTTTGGCTTAGGCCTTTAATGTGCTGCCTAATCGACAGTGCGTGTTCTTTTATGGCTTGATCTCGAATGTCTTTATCTTCGCTATTAAAGTAACGTTCATAGCTGACTAGCGACATTTTTGCATCGATCACTACGTCTTTTTGCTCGGGTAAATGCACGATAACATCGGGTTTAAAGCGCTTACCATTGTCGTCTTTTAAATCTTGTTGTGTTTGGTACTCATGGCCTTCGCGCAAACCACTTTCTTGTAATACGCGATCTAAAATGACTTCGCCCCAATTACCTTGCTGCTTGTTGTCACCTTTAAGTGCATTAGTCAGGTTAATGGCGTCTTGGCTCATTTTTAAATTAAGATCACGTAAATTATCTAATTGATGTTTTAACGCGCTACGTTCAGATTGTTCATGAGTATATGACTCTTGAATTTGACGTCTGAAGCCTTCTAATTGCTGCTTTAACGGCCCGATTACGCCGTCTATTTGTGAGACATTTTGTTGTTTAAAGCTTTCACTGCGCTCTTCAAAAATTCGATTGGCCAGGTTTTCAAATTGCAGTTTAAGGCGCTCTTCTGCTGACTCGAGTAGAACAATTTTATCTTGTAATGACTTTTGCTCTGTTTCTGCTTTGACCAAAATGGTTTGTTGCACAGCGTTCGACTTGGCTAAATTGAGTTGGGATTCCATTAAACGATGCTGGCTATCGACCATTTGTTGCTCGACGACATTAACCCGATCGGCTTTGGTTTCTGCGCGAGACAGTTGAGCAATCAGTTCTTCTATCTTATGTTGCAGATGATTACTGTGATCGATTTTATCATCGAGCTTATCTTGTAACCTCGACATCTCAATATGCACTTCATTAAGTTGTTGAAGTGTTTGTTGTTCATGTTGAAGTTTTAGCTGCTCCCATCGTTTACGAGTTAATCGTTGATTGATGAGGGCGCCAATTAAAAAGGCAAGGAACGCGACAGCAATCAGAGCTGCAATTTGAGGGGGAGTTAACGACACTGCAAAAGGCATAACAATAACCGATAGAAGATAATGGTTAAGGGTCGCACGGCTAATAAACGCCTGCAAGGGGCAAAACAAGGATTGGATGAAATATTGTTGTTAATGATTAAATTTAAATCTACCTGTAACTTGAGTTCGTATCAACTGTCATTATGGCGGCGGTTATTGTGCTATTTTACTGACAAATTATGACCAAATCTGCTTTTGGCGGTTTTTAATAGTATGTTGAATTAACAAGATCAATACGTTGAATTAAAAACAGCAATACGTTGAAATAAAAAACCAATGTAACCTGTCTATTGAGAGATGAAGAGCAGATTTTGGTCTCGATAGGCTGTCGACAAACATTTATAAGAGGTGATTTATGGCGGGTAATAAACGCTTTACTAAAGGCATACTTAAACGGGCTCCTTGGCATCTTGCCGATAATCAAGTTACACCTGAATCGGTATTTAATGATCGCCGTAATATCGTTAAAGCCTTAGGTTTAGGGGCGTTAGGGGCCAGTTTGCCGGGGCAAGTTCAGGCGGGTATTTTTGATCTATTTGGTGAACAACAAGCCAAAAATCCCTTTACTACTCAAGGCCTACAATACGCAACACCGGCAAAGTTTGTATTGCCAAGTCCTAAAACACCAGAAGATAAAATCACTCGTCATAATAATTTCTATGAATTTGGTAATAGTAAGTCGGATCCTTATGACAATGCCCAAGGTTTTAAGGTTGATCCTTGGACGTTAACCATTGACGGCTTGGTCGATAAACCCATCACCTTAGATTTAAATGAACTGACGACACGTTTTGCTCTGGAAGAACGCACTTATCGCCTACGCTGTGTTGAAGCGTGGTCTATGGTAGTCCCTTGGGTGGGTTTTTCGTTAGCCAGTTTACTCAAACAAGCCGGCGTGCAAAGTAATGCAACTCATATCGCTTTTGAGACCTTGTTTGATCCTGAGCAAATGCCAGGGCAAAAGAGTCGCTTAATGGGGGGCGGGATCCATTATCCGTATGTTGAAGGCTTAACGGTTGCCGAAGCGATGAATGATTTATCGTTTTTAGCGGTAGGCTTGTACGGTAAAACGTTGCCGCCGCAAAATGGTGCTCCAATCCGCTTAGTCGTGCCTTGGAAATATGGTTTTAAAAGTATCAAGTCTATTGTGCGAATTCGAGTCATGGATAAACAACCTCCGACAAGCTGGAATCAATTGGCCTCAAGTGAGTATGGTTTTTACGCTAATGTAAACCCAGAGGTTGATCATCCTCGTTGGTCGCAAGCCTCTGAGCGCAGCATCGGAGAAGGCGGCTTATTCTCTGCTAAGCGTATTCCGACCCAAATGTTCAATGGTTATGCTGATTCAGTGGCCGATTTATATAAAAATATCGATCTGAGGAAGTTTTACTAATGCGCATAAGTCCTCGAGGACTGTTTTGGTTAAAGGTGTTATTGCATATTAGCTTTTTATTACCCGCCTTTTATTTGGTGACACTAGTGTTAACTGACAATGCGGGTGGCGATCCGGTGCAGTATATTATTCATTATACCGGTATGGGCGCGATTAATAGTTTATTAGCCACGTTACTGATTTCACCCATCGCCAAACGTTTTAAGATAGCGGCGCTAATGCAAACTCGCCGTTTGGTGGGCTTGTATGTGTGTGCTTACGCACTATTGCATATTAGTGCTTTTATTAGCTTAGATTTGTTGTTTGCGTGGGGATTATTGGTTGAGGAGGTGATCAAGCGGCCTTATATCTTAGTCGGCGCAGCAACATTAATTATTATTGTATCACTGGCGCTAACCTCGCCTAATGCTATCAAACGACGTTTGGGAAAGCGCTGGCAGTCATTGCACAATTGGGTTTATCTGGCTGCCATATTGGCACCGATCCATTTTTATTGGTCGGTAAAGTCAGAGATTATTGAACCCAGCATCTATATTGTTTTATTTGCCGCGCTATTGGTTTACCGCAAAGACAGTCTTTATAAATGGTTGAAACCGAATAAATAACCTACGTTATGACTAACGGCGCAATTTTTGATTGAGGCCGTTGGTTGAAAACGCCGCAAACACCGTAAATATCATGACTGATACCATGATAATGGCCAATCTTAACCAAGGCTGTTCGAGTGCAATGCGCATATCGATGAAATTGAACGTGGTTACTGCCCACACAAATATCACGCTGATCAGTAAGCCTATCTTGAGTAATGTGTATACAAATGAATGTTTAATAAACATCAGCAAGGGTAAACTTATGGCGATAATGGCCAATATATGCTGATCAAAGCGTAAAAAATGGGCGCCCAATAATAGGTAAGCCAAGCTGATAATGGTTACTCGCCACCACATGCCAATTCTCCTCAATAACGCGTAATAACAAATGTAATTATTAACGTAACAACTCGCGCAATCATTAAGAAAATCACTAGCGCAACAGCTGACGTTGACCTGTGCAGCATAACGTTAAATGAATGGCTATTCTTGATTGTGGTTCACAGATAATTTAATTACCTCTGCTCGGGGTAATAAAGGACCATCAAACCGCTCTTTGTCCTGCTATCTGCGTTGATTTGCAAGCGGCACGCTATTGACGCGTCAATGTACCTTGTGAGTAAAAAAATGCTAAGTTTGATATGACATAGGTTGAAAGACTGTAAGGAGTATTATCAATGAAACAATATATCATCCTAGTATTACTGGGTTGCACTATGGTGTTAAGTGGCGGGGGTTGGGCGCAAGAAACTGACTATCAAGCAAGTGTGCATCAAGAAACAGGCCATGAAGTAGCGGTTGACTGTAGTAATCCGATTAACACCCTTGAAATTAATGACTGTGCTAGGCAGCAAGCCGATGATGCACAAGTAAGATTGGACAAGTATATGGCTAAAGCCAATGAGCAATATCATGATTATCCAAAGGCGCTTGAAGCACTACATCTGTCTCAACGAGACTGGCTGCCATATCGAGAGTCTTATTGTCATGCTATCTATGAGTTATGGCGAGATGGGACTATAAGAGGTGCAATGTACCATGGATGTATGCTGCAACTTACTGTGCAGCGCACTCATAATATTTGGCAACATTATTTAACGTATATGGACTCCAGTGAGCCTATATTACCCGAGCCAAAATAACGATCCCCAATAAGTGGATAATGGCTCCCGAATTCAGATAATAACTGTGACGATTATTTACTTGCAGCCTCTAGTGTGACTATCTTAGCCCAAATCTGTTCCGATTCTGCGGTTAGCAGAGAATAGGTCTTTATATCGCCTTTACGCTGTGCTTGCATGGCTTGCTCCAGTATTGAATCATAGCTTTTACGTAATTTTTTGACTGGATCTGGCTTTAAAAATGAAAACATTGTTTGGCTCTTTGTGATGGCTAATAGCATTAGATACGAAGTAACTGAGGTTATAGCCCATTATAATTAACGGTTTTCTACTGGATTTTGCTATTTATGCAAAGATGGTTTGCTGTTTGTTCGGTCAATAAATTCCCCATAATTAGCCAAGCTGTGGGAGACTGATGACATGCATTATGAACGCAACTTTTTTCAACACAACACTTTTCAACTGCTTTTAGTGGCTAATGTAAGCTTTCTCATTGTTGTATTATTCTACCTTGGCGTGAGTATTCAGCCGCCAAGGTAAATCATTTTCTAATGGGATTATATTGGCCCATTCAGCATGTTGGCGATGACATTTTCATCTACAATGTTATCGCCAATGAAGTAGATAATGTCATCTACAAGGTCATCTATAATGTCATCTACACTGTCATCTACAATGTCAGCAACAAGGTGATTAAGCAGGGCATTGCTGCAATTGGGAATTTTTCTTGCTCATTTGCAGATAACTTAACAGCCACATTATGAAGCCGCCAGTAAATAGCACCGCCGCAACATAACCCGTCTCGTTGGGTAATGCACCTTGTGCGATAACCATGCCGCCTACCCAAGGGCCGATGGCATTGGCGATGTTAAATGAACACTGCACCAAGGCACCTATCATGGCGTGGCCGTTTGGTGATACATCCATCAGTAAGGTTTGAATTAAGGTGGCTAAGCCTAAACTGCAGCCAATAAAGAAAATCACCGCATACAATAGCCAAATGTTATGGCTGGCACCGACGTAGGCAAGCGAAAATATAATCATACAAATTAAGGCTATGCCTGTGGTGTATAAAGCCGCACGATCGGCCGCTTTGCCTAATACATAGTTACCCAATGTACAACCAATACCAAACATCACCATCGCGATTGAAATTGTGTATGCCGGCGTTTGGGTGACCACTAAAATGGTGTCGGCAATATAAGTGTAAATACAAAATACGCCGCCAAAGCCAATAATCACAATACCTAGAATTGACCAGACCAATTTATTTTTCAACACGCCAAATTCATTGATTAAATTTGACGGCTGGCTGTTTTCTATTTTAGGGATCACTACATACACGCACGCCAGTGCAACTAAGGCCAGAGCTGATGCCCCCGCCAAGCAATAGCGCCAGCTTAAATTTTGCCCAACTAAAGTGACAATTGGCACCCCGACGATAGTGGCTATGGTTAAGCCCATAAACACTTTGGATATATAGCTGGCGCGTTTATCTTGTGGGGCAATATCGGCGGCTAATAATATGGCCGCGCCAAAGTAAGCGCCATGGGGCAGGCCACTTAAAAAACGGAATACAATAAGCTGTTCAAGTGAGGTTGCCATGGCACTTAAGCCATTGGCGATAAACATTAATGTCAGAAAAATAGCCAAGGCATGGCGTTTTTTCATATTGGCCGTCGTCAGCATTAAAATCGGCGCCCCGACAACAACCCCTATCGCGTAAGCACTAATGGCATAACCGCTCTGTGACGGTGTTGAGGAAAATGTTTCGCTGATTAAGGGCAGCATTGGCATCATCGAAAACTCCGATAATCCCAATATAAATGTGCCTAAGGCTAATACCAGCAAAATGGCGCGAGTATTAAGTTGACTTGGTAACGTTGCCGCCGATGCCATAAAAATCCTGTTAGTGATAAGAGATAAATAGTGATAAGTACGACTTCACTACTGAGTACATGGCGATAGAGACAAGCACCATTTGGGCTTGAATGTTGCAGACAAACAATAAGCTTTATCTGTCACGCAAAAAGTGTCCGAATCGAGCTAAACATCGTCGCAATAATAGTAATGTCGCGATTGATTGTTTTAGATTATCGACGGTAAGGTGAAAAAATATGGGCGTTTATTCGATATTTAATCAAATGTTTTATAAATTAATTATTCATTTAAACAAGTGGTTATGATTGTTTTTTTGTGATTTTTTTGATCTAATCAGTGGCTGTAATGTAATCATGTAGTTAATTAAAGCGGTTAATGCTGTTTAAAATGGATTATTGAAATATTCACGTTCTACAGTGTAACAAATCCCTTCCGTCGGCATCAATCTTTAGTCTAATACCGCCGTTTTTTACTTGTGAGTGACCCCATGTATTGGTTAGTTTGAATAAGACTAATCATAATATTCATTATAATAATAAATGCCATGGAGGCTTCAATGTTTATCCCGCCAAATCAAGCAACATTTCCACTAACGTTAAGTGAATATCATGGTGCCACTTCAACGACGCTGATTGAAAACACCATTGGCCAATATTTTGATGATATTGCTAATACCTATCCAGATAATCTTGCCGTCGTCGTTCATCATCAAGATATCCGCTGGAACTATCGCCAGTATCAAGCCAAGGTTGACGCACTTGCCACAGGCTTATTGAAACTAGGTATTCAACCTGGGGATAGAGTAGGGATCTGGTCACCCAATAATATTGAATGGTGTTTAACTCAATTTGCTACCGCTAAAATTGGTGCCGTAATGGTGTGCATTAATCCGGCCTATCGAACAGAAGAGTTAGCATATTCCCTCAGTAATGTTGGTTGCCGTGCCGTGATTTGTGCCGATAAATTTAAGTCGAGTAATTACCTGAAGATGTTGAATGAGCTAGTGCCAGAATTAAGCGACAATCTAGGTCACTTATCTGCTCGCGCATTACCCGAACTTGAGTTTGTGATCCGCATGGGAACAGACAAGACACCAGGCATGCTTAATTTTAACGATTTGCTGGTTGATGTTAGCCGTGATGACCAACAGGCGTTAGCCACTATTGCTGATACACTCAACAGCCATGATTCGATTAATATTCAATTTACCTCAGGCACCACAGGTAGCCCTAAAGGCGCGACGCTATCGCATCATAATATTTTAAATAATGCCTACTTAGTGGCAGAGGCAATGAAGCTTACTCCTGCCGATAAACTGTGTATTCCTGTGCCGCTATATCATTGTTTTGGTATGGTATTAGGCAGCTTATCTTCTATTATTTACGCTTCAGCGGCAGTGTATCCTAGTGAGTCTTTTGATCCACTAACCACCTTGCAAGTCATCGCACAAGAGCGCTGCACCGCATTACATGGTGTGCCGACTATGTTTATTGCCGAATTAGAACACCCACAATTTAACCAGTTTGACCTTAGCTCACTGCGCACTGGCATTATGGCTGGCGCCACTTGCCCTGAAGAAGTCATGCGCCGAGTACAAGAACTGATGTACATGAAAGAGGTGCTGATTGGTTACGGACAAACCGAGTGCAGCCCGTTAAACCACATTACTGAAATAGATTCTCCCATCGAAAAACAAGTGCTCACCGTTGGCCGAGCATTGCCACACACCGAAGTGAAAATTATCAATGAATTTGGCGACGTGGTTGCTATTGGTCAACCCGGTGAAGTGTGCAGTCGAGGCTACTGCATTATGCAAGGTTATTGGAATGACCCCGCTAAAACCGCTGCAACCATCGACAGTGCTGGTTGGTTACATTCGGGCGATATCGGTCAAATGGACGAGCTGGGTTATGTGCAAATTGTGGGTCGTATTAAAGACATGATCATCCGCGGCGGCGAGAATATTTACCCACGTGAAATTGAAGAAAAGCTCTACAGCCATAAGGACGTGCAAGACGCGGCCGTGTTTGGCGTGCAAAGTGACAAATATGGTGAGGAGGTGTGCGCCTGGATTAAAGTTCGCGCCAATGCCGACATTACCGAAGACGATATTCGTCATTTTCTAACTGAAAAATTCGCCTATTTTAAAGTGCCGCGCTACATCAAGTTTGTCGACCAATACCCCATGACCGTCACTGGCAAAATTCAGAAATTTAAAATGCGAGAGTTAATGTATCAGGAGTTACATAAAGCGATAAATTGATATTTTACGTGTAATCATTTAAGCCCAGTGTTGAGTTATCGCACTGGGCTTTTATGTTGAAGGGCAATCTATTTCAAAGTGAACTAGAGACTACACGCGGCGGACGAGTACAGCATTAAATGGCAAGTCATAACCGTCATAACCGTCATAACAGTCATAACATTGACCTAATTGACACAGCCTGACTTTCGACAAAAAATTTGAGTTTGAATTTGAGTTTGAATTTGAGTTTGAGTTTGAATTAAACACAGCTGTAAATAAATGATGTTTTCTCGATAGCGCATGGTGAGTGATACCATTGGCAACTTATTTTGTCTAATGGCTCAGAACGTTAGCGTCAAAACGCAGTAATTTTAAATGCGCCAATTGATGCACCGAGAGTGGCATCAAACGATAAATTGAGGCTTCATGATTGCGCGAATTGATGTTGATGGGGTCTGGCACTCGTCGCCAATCGGTCTTCCTATTGACGAGGTTCAGCCCAAAGCGCTTGAATGAGCAGGTTAGCTTCGCTGATATGTGAAAGTGTCGACGGTACTTATGTAAATTATTTTTTTTATGGCCACCATAGAGGCCGAAAAAGCATCGTTAAATAGTTAAATGCTAACGCTTTGTTGATCATCAAAATGGTGTCAAGTCAATCTCGGTGAACGCCTATATTGGCAGCATGTCATAGTCCTCAATGTAACCAAAAGTCATGATCTTTCGATGACATTGAGGAATACTTAAGTCTGCCTTAAAGCTTAAATTTGCTCACAATACCATTTAGAGTATTCGCCATTCCGCCCAGCTCATTTGCAAGCTCAGTAGTGCTATCGGCGTGCTTATTGGTTTCTTTTGCCGAATCATTGATCTCCAGCACACTCTGGTTAATTTCCGCGGCGACCTGAGTCTGCTGCTCTGATGCTGTGGCGATCTGGTCATTCATATTAAGAATAACAGAAACAGAAGTGGTGATTTGTGTCAGGGATAGGTTTGCTTCCTCTGTCTTGGTCGACGTTTGTCGAGCGAGCAGCGTACTCTTGCCCATTTGATCTACTGCTTTTTTAGCCTCTGTCTGAAGCTTTTCAATCATCATAGTGATCTCATTGGCGCTATCTTGTGTTCGGCTTGCAAGGTTTCGAACTTCATCTGCGACTACCGCGAATCCGCGACCTTGTTCACCAGCACGTGCCGCTTCAATGGCAGCATTTAGAGCCAAAAGATTAGTCTGATCGGCAATGCCTTTAATCACATCGAGAATGCTACCAATATTGACCGTTTCTGCCTCAACGTTTTCGATGACATGGGTGACACCGTTCATCTCATTGACCAGTAAACGGATATTAGCATTCATATCCTCGACCACTTTCATTCCAACCTCAGAATATTCGCTAGCGCCCTGGGCCGACTCTGCCGCTTGCAGTGCACTTCGTGCTACTTCATCGACGGTGGAGGTCATTTCGTTCATCGCCGTCGAAGTCTGCTCAAGCTGGACTGTTTGTGCCTTCGAGCCATCACTCATCGTTTGGGCAGACGATGAAAGCGAGGCAGAAGAGCGATTAAGATCATTTGTTGTGTTATTAATATTGGCGACAATGGCCCTAAGATTCTGTGCCATGGCGATCACATTGCCATAAATACCTTCCTCCTGCCCGGAAGAGGATAAATTCATACTCAAATCTCCCTCTGCCACTTGCTTAACCATGTTTGATATTTCCAGTGGCTCGCCGCCAATAGGTTTGTAAATAAGGCGAATAACCATCTGGTAAATAACGATCATGAGTACAATCAAGGAGATCACGATCAAGATAAGAACGTCATGTAGGTTATTCATGCTAGCAGCTTCGATGACATCTATTGCTTCATAGCTAGCCACAGTCCAATTACGGACTTTCATCTTATGACTTGTGACAAAGTAATCGCCCAAACCCGGAGCCGAGTATGTCATCGACTTATTTGAGTCAGATATCGCTCGGTATTGTGGGCGCAAGTCAAATATGTTCTTGCCAATATGGTCTTTTACCTCACTAGATACTATGTAGCCATCGCTGCGGTAGACGAACATTTGATTGTTATTGCTAAGAGAGGCAACAAAATCACTGAATAACTTAACCGGGATATTGATTAACACCACCCCAGAAATTTTCCCTTGGTGCATGATAGGCACAGAAAGACCAAACACTTCGACGTTTTTAGTGACATCGACAAACGACGTGCTCACGACGTAGCGCTCACCTGCAAAAATATTTATGAACCATTCACGCTTAGCCGTGATTGCATTAAAATTAGCGACAGCCTTACCGTCACTAATTAGGGTGCCATCCTTCAAACCTAAATAGATCCCCGCTTCACCATTAATCGTCTGGGCTATTTCCTCAACGGTAAGGTTTGCTCGTTCAAGGTCGAGTTCGCCATATTCATCGAAAAAGAATGTGCCAGAATCAATCACATCGAAAAAGCGCATTAATTTTTCATCTAATGCCTGAGCCACCAGTTTAGATTGTGTTTCAACCTTATCTTGATAACTCGCGCGGCTGAATTCTGCAAAGTTTTGATAAGCAACGATGGATACCAGCAACACCATAAAAAAAGATAACGAGGTAAATAGCCCCGTTATTTTGTATTTCAACAACATAAATATTCAACCCATAATATGAAAATAAAAAATCAAAGAGGTTTCAGCTAATCATTACAGACGAGACCAGAAAATCGTAATTTTAATTGAAGGCAAGATACAAATAATCTTTATAATTAGCAACTTATTTGCGCCAGACTTTTGAAGTCTTCAGCAACAGGGGCATCATGTGTAATCTATATCCACTTATGGAATTACTTCCAAATAAATCAATATGCAGTGGTCTATAAAATAGTCACTTTTTAGAGCCTAAGCAGAATAATCGGTCCGATCCATTTGGCGTCAACCCACTCGATAGTGTGTAACAAGGAAGGAGTCTATGAAACAACGTTAAATGAGAATAGACAGGTGAAATAAATAAAATAAAGATAACAAACCGTATGAAACCCCGAAAAGTAAAGTTTATTTATTAATTCGCTAAATTAGCTATTCAATTCTTGATATATTTAATGTTTATATAATACTTTTTTAATATATACTAAACACGATGTTTTTTCTGTATCATAATAATAACATTCGTTGATATTTTTGTGTGTAGCACAAATAAAAGTCGCTTTTTTTAAGTACAAAAATATAATCTAAATTTATCGATATGGATGTCAATTCTTGATGTTTTTAATAGAAACATTCTAATTTAGCTTAAAGAGATTTATTTACTAAGGGGATAATTCTACGTGAGGTCGTAAACCTTTTTTAGATGTGAAGTTAATCACAAATGCCCAATGCCCACTATAAGATTACCTGACCATACTGTAATATGTTACTAAGCATATTCGAGGGTAAAAAATGAAATGTCCTTCAGACCAAGTCTGTATCGTTCGGTGCAATAATATACTAAACGCAGCAGACAAACTGATAGAGTCACAAGGTATTGTATCTTTTAATTTTTCTCAACTTGCCAAAGATGTTAGTTGTTCAACAGGGACATTATATAAGCATTTCAAAGGGAAGGAAGACATCTTAGTTTGTTTATTTTTAAGGAACGCAACATCAAATCACCTGCACGGTTTTGTTGAAAAATTCCCAGAGTTAACTAAATACCAAAAAGTATTATTACCAGTCTTATTCACATTTGAAGCAATAGAGCGTAGCAAGAGTTTTTCTACTTTGCGATCCATTTCTGTTAATCCTATGATCTGGAAACTCGCCAGTGATGAGAAAGTTGAGCGTTTTAAAAAACGTATAAATGCATTTTGGTTTTGGTTCTCAGACTCAATTGCTTCAGCTATTGATTCTGGTGAGTTAGACGCAACAACAGAAGAAGCGAGTCAACTCGTACAAGGGATTATCTTCTATTTAACGGGTTCATTAACCCAATTTGAAAGCGAACTCATTGAATCAAAATATTTATCTGATCGCAAAAAAACTTGTTATATACACCTTGAAAAACTGATGGCTCAATACCATTGGACGGTACCACTGACAAAAAATGATTTTGAATATTTACAACGTGATGTTAAAAAGTATTTTAATACACATTACCAATATAAAATGGACTGCGCCGCTTGCAACTCTATATCAAATAAACTTTAACCATGACAAATATATAATGGTTTTTAAATATGACTTAATAAATCAATAATACTTTAGGTTACCTTGACCCACAATATAGTTTTAGTAGGTTCTGATTCTATCGTTAATCTTAACAAAGCAACGCCAGTCACTAGGGGCACTTGATAATTACGTCTATTTTCAATTTAGTTGACACGCCTAGTGTTATTTAAACTAAATAATTCTGCCAAAAAATTAGTTTTTCCAAAAAAGTGAGTAGCTCCAATATCTCAGGTGATATCCATATCTTACACCATTCATTCAATAACAAGACTCTCAAATACATCAGCTATATTCTATTTTCTGATGGTTATCACTGAGTCATAGCCAGACTCTAATCAACTGTTTATATTATGATTACTGACACTTCTCTGGGGGAATATTGCTGCGAAGATTGCATCCATACACAATATGATGTGTTGCTGCTTATCGTAATACTGGCTGGAATATTATTATGGTGTGTTGGATTAGCCGCTTATCACTTAGTTTGGTTGAGAGGTTTTAGGCGAATACCATGATAAAACCTGCAGTAGCAAAGATTATCAGATCTAGACAAGATGTATGCAGAAGAGCGAAATATTAGCGAAATGAGGACGTTTATCTTTGGCACGGATTGAATATATACCTTGGTAAATGACGCTGGAACACCTAAATTATTAGGAACCTCCAGCGCCAGTCATTATCACTCTTAGTTAAGCATAGCTAAGCGTTTTTAAGATAAATAGCATAGATTAGAAATTAAACTGCATCGTAAACTGGGCGTAATTTGATGCACAAGTATTGTGTGTAGAGAATGAGTTATCATCATCTAAAACTTCATATCTTCCTAACTCCAAACCCATAACCAACTCTTTAGTTAAGTTTGTAAACAAGTTAATCCCATAATGAAATCTATCAGTCTCTTCAACATCAGTGACAGTGCGACCATAGAACAAGGTAGATCGCATTTCACTATTCCAGAAATGTCTATATGCAATCATTCCAGATGTTGTTGTTTCTACTTCTCCGTTTGCAATATCCTTTGCTGCAACCGTACCGACATAACGGCCTAAATTACCATAATGAACTTGTACTCGTAAATCATCCTTACCAAAAGTCATAATTCTTGATGAAATAGATCCACCAAAGGCTAACTCTTTAGTGTTGTCAGGATCTAAATATCTAATCAATCCAGAGAAAGACACATTACCCCATTCACCTTTAATATCATTACGCACGATGAAATCAGGAACATAATCATTGTTAGTTTCAGCAGATGTTCCACCTTCTAAAGTGCCATATGTATTTGGATTTTCAAGAGCGAACTTCCAGTTACCATATTGATAGCGTAGTAAGGTTTGGCGCATCATAGCTTCCCCGACTAAAGGGCCACCAAGATCCGCGGTTTCGGGAAATGAACTTGTATTCACTAGTGTCGACCAAGTTTGGCCGAATGTAATATCTTTATAGTTTAAAAAAGCGTGACGTAATCTAGGGCTATATGAATTTGAAATAACTCCGTTACCTTGCGCCGAACCAACAAAGTCTATTTCAACATAACCACTCACTTCGCCTTTTTTAATTTTTGCATTAAATCGACTTTCCTGAGCACTAAATTGAAGTCGTGAGTTATCTTCGGAACTCGCCGCTCCGCTTCCTATCCACATCGTGTTATATGGAGCATCGCCACTTATAAATCTAGCGTTGCCTTTAATAAAACCGCCAGCAGTTATTTGGGTGTCATTAATGTTTATTTCGGCGGCATGAGCTTGCGCCAGCGTGAGGAAACTAAAACAAATTGGATATAAAACACTTTTTGTGATTTTCATTATTCATTCTCAGTAACAAATTGATTATATTTTTTAAAGCAGCTGCGATTTTATTTTTATAACGAGCTGCTATTACACTTTTAAACTAGCGGTGATTACATTTTATGAAACCAGCTGCGATGGCACTCTGCGCACACAGGGGCTTTTTTCTCATGTTCCGCGTGACATGCTAAACAGCTAGCACCTTTGTTATAATGGAAGGATTTATGTGGGTTAGCGCCCTCAATGGCTAATTTACTGGTATCTATTTCGATACTATCTATGGTCCCATGACATTCCACACATGCCTGATCCGTTGCACTTGTTTTGCCGGATCCTGCATGACAACTTTTACAACCATCATCATAAATAAACTGATGATTTGTGCGGCCTTGTGTTTTTTTTTGCATTTCAACCAAGTCACCAGCATACGCACTGCTAACCATCAGTCCCAAAACTAGGCTTAATATCAACTTTTTCATTTTTATACTCCTTAAGCTTGGTCGGCCTGAATCGTTTTTGAAACGACAATACCCATTGCAATGCATTCTAAACATGATGTGGAACTAAGACGTGCTCTTCCATGTATTCCACCTGTTACCTCGCCAACGGCATACATTTTCTTGATTGGAGACAGTGTTTTCCCATCAAATACTCTACCGCCGATGTCGGTTCTTAAACCGCCCATGCAGTAATGTACTTTTGGCCAAATGCGAGACACAACAAAGGGGGCTTTTAGCTCAACAGCAGTATCCATTTGACGATTAAAATCATCATCTACACCTGTTTTAACTTGTTGATTAAATCTAGTAACCGTTGATTTTAATTCAGAAAGTGGAATGTTGAATTTTTCAGCAAGCTCTTGTAGGCTATCGACTTTCCATGCCATTTTGTCTCGTAACGATCTCGTTACACGGTCATCATCGGCATGATCTAGATAATTGAAAAATACTATTGGGTAAGCAGGAGAGTTATCTTCATAACGCTGTTTTAACATCGCTTCGGTACACGTTTTACGATCCGCACGTTCATTCATAAAACGCTTACCGCTAAGTACGCTAGCTGAAATACCTTTGTGCCAACCGATTGATAATAATGCATTTGACCAACCAAATCCTCCTTCATCAGGTGAACCCCAGTGGCCAGATTGAATCATATCTAAGTGAACAGGTAATGCTCCATGAGCCATTGCCGTTAACATCACTTCACCGGTTGCTCCTGGTGCATTAGTACAATCTAAGTCTGGGTCTAATGAAGGATCAAAGACAGTACATAGCGGGGCATTTTTAGCGTAGCCACCAGCAGAAATGATCACCCCTTTTGTCGCCTTAATGTAAACACTCTTGCCCGTTGTCATATCGGGGAAACGATAATTCTGACGAACTTTAAGACCAATAATCTCATGACCATCCATGATAAAGTCTTCAACATAACTTTGTAGACGATATTCAATGCCTTCTTTCAATCCTACTTCATACAGTTTGGTTGTAATATCACCACCAGTACCATGCTCAACTCGCATCGCTCTGGCTTTGTTATGGCCCCCAACTTGAATATTGAAGTCCTTTTTAAATTTAACGCCACTATCAATACACAATTGGTATACATCTAATGCATGATCGGCAATTTGTGTGAGCATGGCTTCGTTTGCCATTCCTCTGCCGGCAATCATTTGGTCCTTAACCAATTCGGCTGGTGCGTCGTCGGTAATACCTTGCGCCAATTGAATCGGATTTTTAGGTACGGCTAACCAGCCACCATTTACCGCTGAATTACCTCCGATAACTTGCATTTTCTCTAAAACAAGAACTGAGTTTCCGGTAGTACGTTTAACGTTAAGAGCCGAAGATAATCCAGAAAATCCAGATCCGATTACGATGATATCTTTAGTTTCATCCCATTTAATATCACCACATGGACTTGCTAAAGCTGTACCTGGAATAGCCGTGACTACGCCGCCTAATACCGCACCTGCCCCTAGTTTTAAAAAATTACGTCTATTTTGCATAAATACCTCCTATTGAGTAGAGGTTAATACTAGTTTGCAAAAACGTTATAAGTGGTGACATTCATCACGAGTGAAATTTACGAGAAAACTTATTCATGATCACCATAACGAAGATCTTTTCTGCCAACGGATTTTTCAATCAACTAGACCTTTTCCCTGTGTCAGGATCGTTGTTGCTAGGGCTTGTAATCATATTCAGGATGATTGTTTACATAAACCGCATATCTTTACTGATTTTTAAGTAATTGTTTTTAATTGAATAATGTTTTTTAAAATAAGGCGCGCTATGTGCGTTGATATGTTTAAAGGGCGGAGGCTGTCATGGTGGAAATAAAGAAATAAAGAAATAAAGAAATGAGGAGGCGTAATCGATTTGAGATCACTTTTATACTTAGGTTCGCTATTTTATATACTCAGATTACCTGATACTCCTAAAGCACAAAAACAAGCTTGGTTAATGAGCTGACTAAGTCAATTAGCGATAGAAAAAGACTTGGGCTCCTTTATGGGAGCCCATTTTTTACTCGTTATTTGGTGAAAACATGATCCGTAAAAAGGTGTATATCGCTGGGCCTATGTCTGGTTTGCCAGATTGTAATCGGCACGCATTTAACTTGGCTGCACAAGTGCAAAAGTCGTTAACCAAAGCTAAAAGTGCCACCCAACCTAATAAGATTACACTTTAGACGTTAGAAAACCTTATTATAAATAATAACGTAAGTTGTAATTGTTGAGTTGATGATTTGACCTGAGTTTGACCTGAGTTTGACCGTAATAATAGTATTCATGAGTTGTTTTTAGACACAAAAAAGCCTGTAAACATATGATGTGTACAGGCTTTTCTATTTTAGATTTGGTCGGTATGAGGAGATTTGAACTCCTGACCCCTGACACCCCATGACAGTGCGCTACCGGGCTGCGCTACATACCGAATTTCTTGCTAGTGTTTCACAATGTTATTGCGTCCAATATTCATCTTCAGCAAGATTTGTAAAAGCATCACTTAGTTAGTTTATTTGCTTTGGGGTGACTAAGTGAATAAGTACTTTATCAACTGTAATTAGCTAGTGCAAGTAGTTAATTATCAGTCATTTATCAATTGATTATAAAATATCCATTTGCTGAAAAGCCTAGATTACTCATTATCAAAATATACCATTAAGATTAAGGATCTGGTCGATAATGAAGTGACTATAGATTGTGAATGCGACCACTGAGGTTATTGCACACACAATCAAGAGTGTTAACTATTGATTGAAGAGCCTACGGCCTTCGCGCATCACTTGGATCAATTCTGGCGCACTCAACTTTTTGTCCAAGCGCTTGTTATAGTCTAAATCGTAGATGCGGTATTTGCCGAATCGATCTAATACGGTTATCTCTGATTTTTGATAAATGGCAAAGCGGCGGCTGTCGCCAATATATACCCAGGTTTCATTGTTGGGCTCAAGTAAACCGCGGCCTGAGCTGTAATCTGTGCTTGGGTTCGTGCAGCCTAAAACATGGCTAAGCAAGGTTGGCGCGATGCCATAATGGCTGGTGCGGTAGTTGATTTTATTACTGTGACTATTTGGCCAATGAATGATGAGTGGCACGTTGACATTATCTGGCGATAAATTACTGCGAGCATCATTAGTGTTGCTGGTAAATACTTGGCCGTAAGTGCCGGTGATCAGTACGACGGTATCATCACTGACGTTATCGAGTAGAGTAGCCAGCTGTTGGTCAATAAAGTTAAGTGATTGACGATATTGATTAAATAATACTTTTTGTGCCGGCTTTAATGCCACGTGAGGTTTAACGGTTTGCACGCCTAGAAAACCAACGGGGGTGTCGTAGTCTTTTGGTGCAGTAAGGTTCACTAGGGTAAACCACGGTTGTGTTTGGTTAAGTTGCCATGCATTTACTGCATTAATAGTGTTGATGTCGGCATCGGCGCTGCCATTTCTACCTTCACTGGTGTGCATGTGTATATCGTTAAACATGGCACTATTGGCAATATATTCATCACTTTTAGGCGCAAACATGGCCAATTGATAGCCTTGCTGCGTAAGAATGTTGGTTAAGATTGGGCTGGTGCTATCAAACTCTTTGCGATCGCTATAATTGCCTTGTAAACCATACATTAAGGTAAACATGCTGGTTTCAAAGTCAGTGCCACCAGTATAATGATTCATAAAGCGCTGATTTTGAATACGGTATTGGCTTAAAAACGGCATGGTGACCTTGTCGACCATGTCTGCGCGAAGGCTGTCTATGCTAATGACAAGAATATTTGGCTGGCTGTCTGCAGTACATTGCATCGGGCTGATGGGATAGCTCAGATTGCGTGATTTAGTATTGCGATATTCAGTTGACTGCATGCTGCTGTCAATGCCATGGTTTTCCATAAATGATCGTGCTGTTGCAGGGTATGACACTGGGTATGCATCGTCAAAACGGGTGATTTCGGTTATGTTTGTAGCATCGGCCCAAATATGCAATAAATGGCTGCTGACAAAGCAGATACCAACAAACAGTACGACTTTGTTGCCCCATTGTTTTTTCTGAATTTTGTCGATGCGTTTCCACAAAAAATTGGCAACCGTGAGTTCAACAACCACGATAACAATAGGGGTAATAATGTATGAGGTACTGTGTAATAGGGCGTTGAGGTCTTGCCAGGCTAAATCGAAGGCAAAGGGGCTTAAGTGGATGCCGTAGTCATCATAAATAATGGTGTCATACAGCAGAGCATATAATCCCATTGAGGCGATAAATGCAGCAAAACCGCGTAAAATTTTAGAATAAGGGAGTAATAAGGTAATCGGGAAGATAAAAATTAAGTAAACGATAAAGGCTAAAAACGTAAAGTGACCAATGGTACTGATGGCAAGATATGACCAACCAATAACGGATTCTGGGTAGCCCACACTGCCAATATATCGAGCGCCAATTAACATCGCCAATATGCCATTAAAGAAGGCAAACCAGTGACCCCAATTAACTAAGCGTGACACTTTATCACGCGTCATTTGCTGCTTTTTACGCTCGATCATGTTAACTCGTATTCCTACATTATTATCAAAGACTATTCTCAGTGTAACTGATTGTTAGCCTTAGCGATAAAAATTTGTTGAGTCGATTACTTAACCGACTGTGTTAGGGCTTTGGCAAATTGTTCCGCGACTTTTTGACGTGATTCACCTGGGACTTTTTGCTCGAGTAAATGCGTCACGCAGT
The DNA here is from genome assembly GCF_040309905.1 of Shewanella sp. CAL98-MNA-CIBAN-0140. Lineage (NCBI taxonomy): Bacteria > Pseudomonadati > Pseudomonadota > Gammaproteobacteria > Alteromonadales > Shewanellaceae > Shewanella > Shewanella sp. CAL98-MNA-CIBAN-0140. Next base: position 11,371 of record NZ_JBEOPI010000003.1, on the reverse strand, counting down.
TACCTAATACCATTAGGCTTAAATCGGTGGGGGCTTGATGCTTAGCGAGAACTGCAAGCAGCTCGCTGATAAGTGCTTCAACTTGAGTGTTTGTATATTTAGATTGAATTGCCATAGTCAGAAAACGTCAATAAAGAATGAATTAGCTGCACATAATAACGGATTTAGTCGTCGCTCGCCTCAAGTTTTATTCGGTCTATGTAAGGAATATCGTAAACCCTGTTCGATTTACACGCTTGGTCTGATATCATTCTTTCATAAATTATCATCTGCGACAGACTAGGATTAACAAGGCTTATGAGCATTAGGATTGAGCAAGCAATTATTCACGAAATCTCTCAAGACAGTCAGGGGGAAATGCGCTGTCGTTTACGCCCGCAACCGTTGTTTAATACTCACGCTGTTGAAACCATGTTAGAAGAGTTACATCAAACCTTTACGGGTAAAGCGGGTAAGGGGTTTGGTTTTTTTGGTACCAGTGGTGATGATGGCGAAGCCAATGATGCTTTTTCTAATGCTCTGACAGGATATCGCAGTGGCGATTTAGGCTTTGTTGAATTTAGCGGCCAAGCGAGCCAATTGTTACAGCAAGAACTGGCCAAGTACGATTTTAGCCAAGGCGGTTTTTTATTGATGTCTTGCTACACCAGCATGACGAGCGATTATTTGTTTGTGGCGCTATTAAGCGCGAAGTCGTCGATGACGGTGTTAGATGATATGGAATTGTCGCAAAACAACCATTTAGATTTAAACAATATTCAACTAGCCGCGCGAATTGATTTAACCGAGTGGCAGGCAGATAAAAGCTCTCGTAAGTATATTTCGTTTATTCGTGGCCGCGCGGGCCGTAAAGTGGCTGACTTCTTTTTAGATTTTATGGGCTGTGTCGAAGGCGTTAACATCAAAGCGCAAAACAAAACCTTGATCCATGCGGTTGAAGATTTTGTGTCGGGCAGTGAGTTAACCAAAGATGAACGCCAAGAGTGTCGCAATAAAGTGTTTGAATATTGTTCTGAACGAGCGGATTCAGGGGATGCTATTGAAGTAAAAGATTTAGCCGACGAGTTAGCCGACACGGGTATGGATTCATTTTACGATTTTGCTTGTGGCGGCAGTTATGAGTTAGACGATGAGTTTCCGGCAGATAAAGCCAGTTTACGTAGCTTGAAGAAGTTTTCAGGTACCGGCGGCGGGGTGACATTGAGTTTTGATAGTGGGCATTTAGGTGAGCGGGTTATTTATGACCCGATATCTGACACTCTTTTGATTAAAGGTGTGCCGGCCAATTTGAAAGACCAATTGGATCGTCGTTTAAAAGGCGATTAAGTTAATTTTATCCAGTTATATGTTGTTTATGTATTTTAATCGCGCCCTATTTGGGCGCTTTTTTATGAGCGAAGATACTGACACCAAGTCATGTAAGTCTAACTCGGGTTATGTTTTCGCTCAATTTCCGAGCGACTGAGTTTGATGTTAGGTATTACTTCGTGAGTGATGTTACCGCTCAATGTCCGAGCAACTGAGGCTGATGTTAGGTATGTTAGGTATTACTTCACGAGTGATGTTTCCGTTGAGTGGTGCGATGCGTTACGCTAATGAGTAGTAAAGAGTATGCCAACTATTTACCTCAATACACTTAACCGTATCGCTGGATAAGCGTTGAGGTTACTTATAGTTAGACAGTGTAAGTCAGTCTGAACTGATCACTGTGATGTTAGAATTTATGTAACTGCTTATATAATTGGTACGATTTTTGGCGCTATTGAACATTTTACTTTTCATTCATTGGTAGTTGGGTAAACTAGCGCCACTTTTTGAGTGTTTATGTTTGTTATGCTTTGTATGGCCTAACAGACTTTGGGGGAGCGATGATCACTGCATACGCCTATCAAAATAGAGAATTAATCACCACCGAATTGAAGGTTGGCGATAAAGTGCCCGAGTCGACCTTGTGGTTAGATTTATTAAAACCCGACGACGAAGAGCGCAAATGGTTGAGATTATTTTCTGCTGAAGAAGTCCCTGATGAAGAAGATATAAATGAAATTGAAGCCTCAGCGCGTTTTTATCAGAACAAAGATGGTTTACATATTAACTCGTTGTTTCCACAGCGAGTGAGTTCAGATGTACGTGCTGTGAACGTGTCATTCAACTTGCGTGAACGTTTCTTGCTGACATTACGTGAAGAAGATGTGGGTCTTATCCGTTTATTACGTAATTACTTACGTTTAGGCCGCTTGGATATTACGACTCCACAGGGGTTATTGTTAGAGTTGTTTAATTTAAAAGTGGATTATCTATCTGACTTAATTGAAGACGTGTACAGCGTATTAGAAAATGTCGGCGAGCAAGTGTTTAATGACGAAGAGCTTGATGACGTGTTTAAACTGATCATCTTGCAAGAAGACTCTAACGGTAAAATTCGGTTAAGTTTATTGGATACTCAGCGTTCACTTCGTTATATGCAACGTTATTACCGAGACAGTTTATCGGATGACAATTTAAAAGATATTCGTGAGATGTTATCGGATATTGAATCATTGATGCCACACAGTCAGTTTATTTTCGACAAGTTACAGTTCTTGCTGGACGCGGCTATGGGCTTCAGTGGTTTGCAACAAAACAAAATTATTAAGATATTTTCGGTATCGGCAGTGGTGTTTCTTCCTCCTACATTGATTGCCAGCAGTTATGGGATGAACTTTCATATTTTGCCTGAACTCGATTGGCGATTTGGCTATCCGATGGCGGTCGCATTAATGCTTGCCAGCGCGGCGGGAACGTATTTTTTCTTTAAACGAAAAGGTTGGTTATAGCAGCAATCTATATGACAAGATTAACGCCATCAATTGTTGTCAGTTGATGGTTTTTTACACCCAAAAATAACGGAAGTGGGTATTTAGTTATCTGAATTGACCTTAAGACCATTATTGTTTAATTGGACTCAATAACCCCCAAAAGCCACGCCTTACTTCAACATTATGGTGGTGTCATATTGATCTTTCATTGTTAGATAAGGGCCTGACGGAAAGCAGTAATACTTAACCTCAACTCAGAATAAGAGCTAAAATAGGCTGTTTTATAACCGTTTATAATTTCACGTTGAGGTTATTTAGTTTGCAACGTTGAAATGAGCCAGTGATTAACAAAAACAGCGTTATTTCTCTAGCCCACTAGTTTTGGCCAATACCTACGCTAATTTTTTCTCTAGGATTTAAGTATTTATGGATTTTTTCAGGCAATGCTGCAGCAGGTAGACTGCGGACAATACTCAGGCCTTCATCTTGTAAGCTAATGATGGGGGCTAAATCTTTGGGTACCAGTTGATCGTAAACCACAATATTAGGGCACAACAGCTTCTGTAAATTTACCGACATAACCATCGCAAATTGGCCACTGGATAACTCAATAATACTGCCAGGCGGGTAAACACCTAATATTTTGATTAGTTTACTAATGTATTCAGTATTTAATTTACCTTTATAATTTTTATACAACAACCCCAAGGCGGTACTGGGCGGTTTCCCCTTGATTTGGTTGGTTCCATTACACAGGTTGTCGTATTCATTAACCACCGCGATCAACTGTGACAGCTTGTCTAACTTGTCGGCTTTGAGCCCTTGTGGGTAGCCACTGCCATCTAAAAACTCGTGGTGATTAGCGATTAACGGTTTGGCTTCATCCGGAAAACTGTCAGCCAGTTTTAAAAAGTTAATACCCATCAGCGGATGTTGTTTAATAAAATTTTGTTCAGGTGTGGTTAGCGCCACTCGTTTATTGAGGATACTGCTGGGTACTTTTAATTTACCAATATCGTGAAATAACCCACCAATACCAATCGTTTCAACTTCTTCGCGGCTCCAGCCTAGCTCTTTTGCGGTTAACATACTTAACATGGCGACGTTGAGTGAATGGTGATAAATATGCTCATCATTTTTAGCATCGCCCATTAAATGCAAGGCTAAATTGTCGCTATTAAGTAGCATGTTGGTCATGTTGCTGATGAGGTCTTTCACTTCACTGACCGCATTGAGTGGCCGGCTACTGATTTTAGAGACCATTGAACGCATCATCGACACTGAGCGATTAAATTGTTGTTCGGTTTTCTTTAAATCTCGTTTGAGCTTTTGTTGCTCATCTATTTTGGCCGACTTCTGGCTGATCATTTGTTCTTTTAGTGCGTTTAGGGCCTGCTCGTCGGGTTTTGGGATGTTGGCATTCTGGGACGTTACAGGTTCAACATCACTTTTTTCGGGATCAAAAAAAACATCTTTTAGACCTAAGCCTTTGATAAGTTCGATTTGTGCCGCGTCTTTAATTTTAAAACTGCTAAACAGGAAAGGGTGGTCTTTCCAGGAAATAGGCAAGCGGATAAAGGTACCAACTTGTAATTGTTCAACAGAGATTTTTTGGTTTTTTTTCATATTCAATCGATAGTTACTTTGAAGAACAATGAGCTATGTTATGCATTGCCCTTTACAGGCACTTAAATTGCGTGGCAGCATACTACTATAAATTTATTAACAATAGTTACTCCCTATGGATTTTATTGAAGTATATCCCAATGCGATAAGTAATGATTTATGCGATCGCTTAATTGCGGCATTTGAAACGCATCCGAGTGTAGGGCCAGGCCATACGGGTGCTGGTGTCGATACCGAAAAAAAACGCAGCCGTGATTTAATGTTAGATGCTTGTGATGATTTAGCCGAATTAAAAAACGAACTATTAGCGGCGACGTTTACTCATATCAGCAACTATTTCACTCAGTATTCATTAACTTTAATGGGGTCGGTGTCAGTGCAAGTGACTGATGAAAACGGTCAACCACAAACCTTAACACCTGATAATTTTGCGACATTGGGTCAACCAAGGGCGGCGGCGTTAACTAAGTACCTGTATCGCAGTGGTACCATCAATGTGCAGCATTATCAGCAAGGTGTTGGTGGCTATCCACATTGGCATTCAGAGCAGTTTCCACAGAAGGGCCATAATGAAGCACTTCATCGGGTGGTGTTATATATGTTTTATCTCAATGATGTGGAAGAGGGGGGTGAAACGGAGTTTTACTATCAGCAACGAAAAATAAGCCCTAAAAAAGGCACCATGGTAATAGCACCTGCCGGTTTTACTCATAGTCATCGTGGTAATGTTCCCATTAGCAATGATAAGTATATTGCCACTTCGTGGGTGATGTTTAATCGTGCCGAGCAGCTTTATGCGCCATTAAGTTAGCGATTACTGTCGGGTAAAGCGAGTGATAGCATTATATGCTTAGGTGCTTATACGGTTAGTTGCTTAGTTGCTTATACGGTTAGCGCCACTTGCATTTGATTACCCAGAGCTGATAACGGCACTTGTAAGTGATGTGACAAAATAGGATCCTCTTTAATGACTAATATGCGCATAATTGATCCTTGTTGAACCGTCACTATTTTGAAATTTGTTGTTCTGATATTAGCTGACAAGTTGGTCTGGTTGAGTATTGAACAGGCTTATAGTGGCCTTTATATAGCGTTTTGTTGCGAGAGTGACAATAACCAGCTTTATTTTAACTGCTATTTTTGCTCATGTTTGTCACATTGAATTCGCTTTTCGATGTAATCAAGGATCAGGTACGGTAGAATATCCGCATTGATAAACTACCTTCCAAGATTGAAATGAAACTAACACACTTATTATCAGCAAGTTTTTTAAGCTTATTTTCGACGTTTGCATTAAGTGCAACCTTTACCTTTACTGCTATCCCAGATGAAGATGAAAGTCAGCTTCGTACTCGGTTTGATAAAGTGGCTGATTATTTAACAGAGAAATTGGGCGTAGATGTAAAATATATTCCGGTAAAGTCATACTCAGCTGCTGTTACGGCATTTCGTAATAATCAGGTACAACTTGCATGGTTTGGCGGTTTATCTGGCGTGCAGGCGCGTCGCTTAGTGCCCGGTTCAGAGGCGATAGCACAAGGATTTGAAGATCAGTCTTTCAAGAGTTATTTGATTGCTCATCATTCTACTGACATTACCCCTTCAGAGAATTTCCCTTTACTCAATGATTATACCTTTACATTTGGCTCTAAAGATTCAACTTCAGGGCGTTTAATGCCGCAGTATTTTATTGAGCGTAACTTAGGTAAGCCGATTGAAAAGATTTTCAAACGTATTGGCTTCTCGGGTGATCATAGTCGTACCATTAGCCAAGTTGAAGCCGGTGTATACCAAGTGGGTGCGGTTAATTATAAAGTGTGGGATACAGCCGTTGAAAAAGGTGAGGTTGATACCAGCAAAGTTAAGGTGATTTGGGAAAGCCCTAGTTATCCAGATTATCAATGGACTGTCCGTGCTGGTGTAGATAATGCCTTTGGTGAAGGTTTTAAAGAAAAGTTAACCCAAGTCTTAATTGGGATGACGGACAAGGATTTATTAGCCAGCTTTCCGCGTCAATCATTTGTACCTGCCCAAAACAAAGACTATGAACCAATTGAGCGTGTCGCGAAAAAAATCGGAATGCTTGATTAATGTTGTCGTTGACTGATGTTGATTTAGGTTATAGCCAGAAAATTATTTTATCTAAGGTTAACTTGTCATTTAAGGCAAATGAGCATGTGGCTATTTTAGGCCCTTCTGGCGTGGGTAAAACCACGCTGTTGCATTACTTATATCAACAACTGTCTGAGCAAACGTGTTTGTGTTCTCAAGCACAAGGGCTGGTTGATAATTTGTCGATATATCATAATGTGTTTATTGGTGGGTTAACGCGTTATTCTCGTTGGTATAATTTGGCTAATTTGCTGTTGCCGTTTAGCAAACCACAACAACAAATAGCCGTTCTTTGTCAGCAATTAGAGTTAGCGGTGCCGCTGCAACAAAAAGTCAGCGAATTGTCGGGCGGCCAACGTCAACGTGTGGCATTAGCCAGATCGTTATTTCAACAACAAGCTATATTTATGGGTGATGAGCCCTTTTCTGCGTTAGACCCATTAATGGGTTTACGATTATTAAGCTTGATTAAGCAAACACATCAGAGTGTGATTTGTGTGTTGCATGATGCCGAATTAGCGTTAGCACATTTTGACCGTATTATCGTGATCAGCGATGGCAAAGTGGCCCTAGATGATAAAACCGATCAATTATCTCTGGCTTATTTGTCTCAGCATTACGCATTATCTGATGTACCAAAACATGATGTGGCATAAATATGAGCATGTCGATGTTGCTAAACACATGTTTCATAACCGACTTTTTATCATTCTGTAACAGCCTCTTCTATTATGCCTAAAACCATGACTTTTAGTGGCCGCACTTTTTTGGGTCACTGGCAGAAAATCACTGTGTTACTTTCATTGATGGTCTCTGTGTGTTGGTTTTTTGCCGATACAGAAATCATTGCGCTCGAACCTTGGACTGAGCTTGGGCGTATGATGCAAGGCTTTATTCATCCTGACTTTTTTGCGACAGAGTATTTACTTGATGCTCTGTGGCAAACCATCAGTTTTGCGCTGCTTGGGATCACGATTGGGTTGCTATTGGGGTTTCCACTGGCATTGTGGTATCAACATCCTTTGATTGCGGCAATGTGTGCATTTATCCGTGCTATTCATGAGATATTTTGGGCGTTGATATTTTTACAAATATTTGGTCTTTCAGCCATTACCGGCATTTTAGCCATTGCGCTTCCTTATGCTGCCACGTTTGCCCGTGTATTTGCTGATATTTTACAGCAAGCGCCAATGCATACCTTATTTTCTCTGCCTAAGGGCACCGATAAACTGTCGGCATTTATATATGGTCGCTGGATGCACATGTATCCGCAGATTGTCGATTATATCCGGTACCGTTTCGAATGTGCGCTTCGCAGTAGTGCGGTATTAGGTTTTATTGGCATGCCGACACTAGGCTTTTATTTAGAATCGGCTTTTCGCCAAGGGCATTATCAGCAAGGCGGTGCGTTATTAATCTTATTTGTGCTATTGATTGGAAGTATACGTTTCTGGGCTAAGCCGTTTATGCTTTGGCTGTATTTACCTCTTGCGGTATATTTCTTACCCCCCATACCGGTTATCGACTCGCAACTTATTTGGCGTTTTATCAGTGTTGATGTTTTACCGCCTATGCTGCAAGGGCAAGCCTTCTTAAGCTGGTTTACACCTGATAACCTGTCGAAGGTATTTGACTGGAGTTATAACTTAATAAGCCAGCAAGTCATTCCTGGGATGATTGCTACCTTAGTACTGGCTTTTTGTGCCTTAGGGCTAACTCATATATTGACCATGATATTACTGCCTTTAAACACTCGATTAATGATGCCCAAAGCGGTTATCCTGCTCATGCGTGCTGTGAATTTAATATTACGTTCGCTGCCAGAATATTTGTTGGCCTTTGTGTTTATGATGTTATTAGGACCTTCGATGTTGCCAGCGATTATCGCGTTGGCATTGCATAATAGTGGCCTAATGGTCTTTTTAATGGCGCGCCAAGCAGACAAGGTGAGTGTGCCGCTTACTTATCAGCCAAGGGTTGACCAATATAGTTATCTGGTTATTCCTACTATATACCCCCATTTTATGGGATTGTTGTTTTACCGTTTTGAAGTGATTATCCGTGAAACCGCTATTTTAGGTATGCTCGGCGTGATGACGTTAGGTTTTTATGTGGACAGTAACTTCTCTGAAATTCGCTTTAGTGGAGCCTTGTTATTATTGGTTTTCACTGCGGGGCTAAATGTCGTAGTGGATTATCTGGCGCGTAGATTATTGCGTTATCCTCAAAATCGTATACAGGCTTGCTAAAATCATTCCATGATGAAGTCGATTGGCTTGATGTTGTCATCGCTAACAACTGATGAATGTGCGAGTAACGTAGCGAATGCTTAACTCGTTTACTCATTAGACGTGAGATGTCATCTGCTTGTGCAAGTTATATCGACAATATTATGTTCAAAATTGGCTAATAATTTGATGGAGAATATTATTAGCAATGGTGACTGCAACGGCAATAAAAATAACCCCTACAAGTAAATCAATAATGCTGTTGGCTGCAAGTAATTTCTGCTGTACCCGAGGTTTAGATAAAATGAGCGCTAATAAACTAAACCATGCTAATGACAAGATAAATAATAATATTGTCGCGGCTACTTTTGTCGAGTCATTGACTTGCGGCGTAATCAATACTGAAAATAAGGTAATAAAAAAGATCAGCGCTTTAGGATTTAGTAGGTTGGTATATAGGCCGACTTTAAATCCTGTTAACGACGACATTAGAGCATCCTTTGCCATATTATGTTGAGTCGATGATATGGATATGTCTGCAGTGCGTCGTTTGCTGATGATACTGGTTAGGGCTGATTTGAGTGCTCCGTACCCCATCCATGCTAAATAGCTACTACCGATCAGTTGTACTGCCATAAAGGCAACATGGGATTGCTGGATCATCACACTTATGCCCATCAAAGATAGAAAGGTGTGAACTAAGATGGCGACGGCAATGCCTAGGGCGCAATAAAGCGCGGTTAAGCGTGTTTGCTGTGTGGCCATTTTGACGATAATGGCAAAATCAGGTCCAGGGCTCATTAATGCCACAATGTGAATAACCGCTAAACTTGCCAATAAAGTCATGTCCATATTTATTCCGTTTGTTGTTAATTAGCCTTAGCTCGGGACAATAATTGGTAATCAAACAACTTGTTGTCCTGCTATTTGTGTGACATTGACTTGAAATCGCCCCGCGATTGACTTGCAGTAGGCCTTATTAGTAAAACAAATGACAAGTTTGATAGAGTGGATTAGGTGTAAATTAGCTTTTACTGATTTACCTCATGTCCCATCTATTATCTCGAACTGAGGTTAACTAAAACAGGCGACACTAGTCGTTATATCAATGTAAGTTGATGATAATGGCATATTTATACTGAAAAAAGATAATAAAAAAGCGCTAAATTAGCGCTTTTTTATATAACGAAAGCTATGCGTTAATTTTTGTCATTAAGCACTTGCTCTTCAAACTTTTTACCTGCTTGTGAATTATTGAATATTTCTTCGTTAAATTCACCCTCAGATTTAGCAATGATGACGGTAGCCACAGCATCACCCGTTACATTCACCGCAGTGCGGATCATGTCTAGCATTCTGTCGACACCAATAATCAAGGCAATACCTTCAACCGGCAAACCTACTTGGTTTAATACCAATGCCAGCATAATAAGGCCTACACCAGGTACACCCGCCGTACCGATAGAGGCCAGTGTAGCCGTGAGCACGACCGTGGCATAATCCATGATGCTAAGGTCAATACCATATACTTGGGCAATAAATACCGTTGCAACACCTTGCATTATGGCGGTGCCATCCATGTTGAGTGTGGCACCTAGTGGCAGCGTAAAAGAGGCAATTTTATTGTCGACACCCATTCGGTGTTCGGCGGTTTCAATGGTAACGGGTAATGTTGCATTAGAACTTGCAGTACTAAATGCAAACAGTTGCACATTGCGAATTTTACGCAAAAACATTAACGGACTGAGGCCTGAAAATAGTTTTAGTAGAGTAGGGTAAACAACAAGCCCTTGTATAAATAGCACTGCTACCACTAAGAAGAAGTATTTGACTACGCTGCCGAAGGTTTCTAATCCTAGGGTTAAACTCAGTTTGGCCATTAATGCGAAAACACCATAAGGCGCCAATTGCATAATTAATGTCACGACTCGCATGATCACATCATTTAAATCGTTAAAAAATGATGCAACACGAGAGCCTTTATCACCGATATGCGCGATAGCAAATCCAAAAATTACCGCAAAGATGATGATCTGCAGCATATTGCCTTCGCTCATGGCTCGCATTGGGTTTGTGGGGACGATATTAATCAGTACCTCAGACAAACTAGGTGCATCTTTAACCGTAAATTCTAGCGCATTATTTGCCAGACTTGCATTACCAGGGTGAATAATTACCGCGGCTAAAATCGCGATGGAGAGCGCGATTGCTGTGGTGAATAAATAAAAGGCAATGGTTTTGCCCCCTAAGCGACCTAATTTAGAGGGATCACTTAACGAACTTGTTCCACACACTAGTGAAACGAACACTAATGGAACAACGAGCATTTTTAAACTCGAAATAAAGATCGTGCCGATCACATGTAAAAAACCATTAGTAATGTATTCTTCAATGAATTGACTATCTGGAAACACATTCCTTAACAACAGGCCTAAAATAATGCCTGCAGCCATACCTATTAAAATTTTGCTCGTGAGCCCGAGCTTAAGTTGTTTACTCACAGAGTGTTCCTTCTAATCATATTATTTTACATGCCTATGCAGTTGGCTCAGTAAGAATGTATTGGCGTGTGAATTATTGCCAAATTTAACAATCTGTTAGGTATTT